>NZ_JBSFRH010000043.1:0-54158 GCF_053589135.1 Rhodococcus sp. NPDC003382 | reverse complement strand
CCACTGCGCCTCGGCATCTTTCAGGATCGTGGTCGGTCCGCGGAGCGCCTCCGCGAACCTGCTGTGCGCCGCGCCCTCGATTTCTGTCCGCGCCGTCGACCCACTGCACGAGCTGGAACACGATGCCGTTGGGATCGAGCATCTGGAAGTAGCGCTCGCCCCACGGCTCGGTCTCGAGCGGGGTGACGATGCGGGCGCCTTCGCCTCGGAGCCGCTCGTATTCGGCGTCGATGTCGTCGACGACGAACGCCACGAGCGTTCCCTGCCCGGCGGCACCGGCATGGCTGGCCGGTTTGAAGGTGCCGAGCCCGGTACGCAGGAAGATCAGGTTGAATCCGGCGTCCTCGCGGGCGAGGGACACGAAACCGTCGGCGGACATCTCCGGGGCGAAACCCAGGTGCCGGATCGCGAACTCCGCCGACGCCTCGACGTCCGCGACATTGAGGGACAGGGCACTGCCGGTGATCTGCACGAGAACTCTCCTTCTTGTGGGATGCCCTCGGTTAACGTACACCGTACGGCAATTGTTCCCGGAGGTCCGGCAGGTTGTCGCGTGCACGCCCGGCAGGCACCATGAAAATGCCCCGAACACCCCCTCCTCTCGGAGGCACTCATGACCGACATGGATATCGCCCCCACGGTCGAGGCCCTCGCGCAACGGGTCCTCGACGCATCGCTCGGAACGGTCGACCTGATCGCCATCTACATCGGCGACCGGCTCGGCTGGTACCGCAGTCTCGCCGCGGACGGGCCGGCCACTCCGGAGGAACTGGCCGAGCGCACCGGCACCCATCCTCGTTATGCGCGTGAATGGCTCGAACAGCAGGCCGCGACCGGGCTGCTCGTCGCGAGCGACGGAGATCCGCGGACATACACCCTCCCGGATGCTGCCGCCGAGGTCCTCACCGACGAGCACAGCCTGAACTACCTCGGCCCGCTCGCACGCATGCTGTGCGGTTTTGCCGTCCACCTGCCCGAACTGCTCGATGCCTACCGCACCGGCGGCGGCGTGAGCTGGGCGGACCTCGGTGCGGACGCGCGGGAATCGCAGGCCGCGATGAACCGGCCGTGGTTCGAGAAGGCCCTGCCGCCGGCGCTGGCGTCGGTGCCCGAACTCCACGACCTGCTGCAGAAACCGGGGATCGAGATCGCCGACATCGGTTGCGGTGGAGCATGGTCGACGATCGCGCTGGCGCGCGCGTACCCACAGGCCCGGGTGACCGGCTACGACATCGATCCGGCGACCGTAGCCCTCGCCACGTCCAATGTCGCCGAACACCCGGATGTTTCGGATCGCGTCACGATCATCGAAGCGGATGCCCAGGAACTTCCGGAAGGACGATTCTCGGCCGCGTTCGCGTTCGAGTGCATTCACGACATGCCCCGGCCCGTGGAAGTGCTCGGCGCGATGCGGCGGGCACTGACCGACGACGGCGTGGTCGTCGTGATGGACGAAGCGGTCGCGGACGAGTTCACCGCACCCGCAAACGAAATCGACCGCCTCATGTACGGGTTCAGCCTGACCTGCTGCCTGCCCGACAGCATGAGCCACCCCGGCTCGGTGGGGACCGGAACGGTGATGCGCATGCCGACGTTGCGCCGCTACGCGCTCGACGCCGGGTTCGCCGACGTCTCGGTCCTGCCGATCGAGAACTTCGATCTGTGGCGCTTCTACCTGCTCACCACGTAGCGATCGTGCGGCCGCCCCGACCGCGGCCGCACGATCCGTTCCGACTCCTCGCTATTCTCCCGCGAGGTCGGCCGACAGGTCCGCGACCACGACGCCCTCGGGCACCTGGACCTCTTCGATCGGCTCGGGCCGGTCGTCGAACTCGAGCTTCAGCGCCCGGCACATGGTGGCGTGCATGTCGTACATGCAGGTGATGTACGTCAGTTCGAGGATCTCGGAGTCGGAGAGCTCGGCCTGCAGGGCGGCGAACACCTCGTCCGGTACGCGGCCCCCGTCGTGGACGAGGCCGTCGGTGTAGGCGAGCACGGCACGTTCGAGCGGGGAGAACAGGTCGCTGATCTGCCAGGACGGGATCGCGGCGATCTTCTCCTCCGGCATGCCGAGCGACCGCATCTGCTTGCAGTGCTGCGAGAAGACGAACTGGCTTCCGCGGGCGTACCCGGCGCGTCCCTGGCCCAGTTCCCGCAGGAGGGGATCCAGTTTCGCGTTGCGGTAGAGCGAGAATCCGCGCACCGCGTGCCGGAACACTGCGGGTGACTGGGCGAAGACCGTCCACCAGTCACCCGGGGTGGCGTGGATGGTGCCGTGATCGACGGCGGGATCCTTGTCCGGCCCGAAGAGCCTGTCGTAGAAGAACAGGATCTTCTCGTCGGTCACCTCGGCGCGCGGGACCTCACGAAGTCGGGGCATGGCGGTTCCTTTCGGGGTTGTCAGCGGACGCTCGTCGCGCGCCGGTCGGCGGCGGTCTTCGGCTCGTGCCGGACGTCATCCTCCGTGAACTCTCGTGTCCAGCACGCGAATTCCAGAAGAGCACCGTCCGGGTCCTGGAAGTAGAACGATCGGACGAAGGTGCCGGCATGCACCTCCCGGGACACCCCCGCGGGGCTGTCGTCGTGGTTGAGGACACGGCTGACCGCGATGCCCTCGGCCTTCAGCCGGGTGCGGTACTCGTCGAACTTCTCCGGCGGCACCGCGAAGGCGACGTGGTTCATGGAGCCGACGGCGCTGGCGAGTTCACCCTGGTCCGGCAGGCCCTTGGGCGCGGCGATACCCGGTGCCGCGTCGGGGGCATCCGCGAGCCAGAAGAACGCGAGGGTGTTCCCTCCTCCGCAGTCGAAGAAGAAATGCTGGCCGAGTCCGTCGGGCAGGTCGAGCGTCTTGACGAGCGGCATGCCCAGCACACCCGAGTAGAAGTCGATGGTGCGTCGCATGTCGGAGCACACGAGCGCGAGGTGGTTGATTCCGCGGAATTCGAACTTCGGATCCGAGTTGTCCATTGCGATCCCTTTCGGCGCGATGACGAGGAAGAATGTGTCGTGGCTGTGGCCGAAAAATGACTTGACAGTCATGTCATCTTCTTGGATAGTTTGACCGTGGCCAAGTCATCTGTCAACACCCCGTCCGTCCCTGCACCGGTCGACACCCTGACCGCACGCGGCCGCAAGACCCGCGATGCACTGCTCGACGCTGCCCGCACCGTGTTCGAGACCGTCGGTTTCCCCGACACGCGGGTCGAACAGATCTCACAGGAGGCCAAGGTCTCCTACGGAACGTTCTACCGCTACTTCGAATCCAAGGAAGACATCTTCCGTGAGCTCAGCACCCGCCTGTTCGAGGACGTGCACCGTCGCGAACCCGCAGACCCCGACCTGTCCCCCGCCGCCCGTCTCGTCGCGTCCAACCGCTCCTACTACCAGGCGTACCGGCGCAACGCGCGACTGATGGCGATCGTCGAGCAGGTCGCGACGTTCAACGACGAGTTCCGTGCGCTGCGTCAGCAGCACCGCCAGCAACTGGTCGAACGGACGTCGCGGGCGATCGCCCGCTGGCAGGCCGACGGGCTCGTCCGCTCCTCGCTCGACCCGGTGTTCGCGGCCCGTGCCATGGCCGCGATGGTCGACCACACCCTCTACCTCTGGCTCGTCCAGGGCGACGAGGCCGACGAGGAACGGCTGCTGGACACCCTGGACCAGATGTGCCTCGGTGCACTGGGACTCGACCCCGACACCGCATAGCTGCGAGGAGAACCCTGCCCCATGAACGGCATTTCCCAATGAACGACCTCGCCGATCGCTTCTTCGCCGCCGTCGAACGCGGCGACGAGGCGACACTCACCGAGCTGTACGCGCCCGACGCGCGTATCTGGCACAACGACGACGGCCTCGAGCAGACCGTTTCCGAGAACCTCCGAGTACTGCGGTGGCTCGCGCGCACGCTCGAGGACTTCCGTTACGAAGACATCCGCCGGCACATCCTGCCCGACGGATTCGCTCAGCAACACGTGGTCCGCGGCGTCCTCCCGGGGCACGGCCCCCTGGAGATTCCCGCCGGCCTGTTCGTCCGCGTCGAGGACGGACACATCTCCCGCATCGACGAGTACGTCGACTCCGCCGCGATCCGCCCCCTTCGCGAGATCGGTTCCCGCAACCGAGCATCGCGCACATAACACGAGAGGCAGCACTGGAATGATGGTGAACCAGCCCGACGGCGAGATCGCCGACCTGCGCGCCCGGATGCGCGCCTTCATCGACGGCGAAGTCATCCCCGCCGAACCGGTCCTCACCCGTGAGGGTGACGACGCCCGGAAGACGCTCGACGGATTGCGTTCCCGCGCCAAGGAACTCGGACTCTGGGCTCTCGGACACCCGGCCGACGTCGGCGGCGGGGGCGTGCCGTTCCTCGACTTCGTCTACCTCAACGAGATCATCGGACGCTCCGAATTCGGCCAGCTCGCCGTGGGTTCGGTGTCCATGCAGGACACGCTGATGCTGCGCAAGCACGGCACCGAGGAGCAGAAGAAGCGGTGGATCCCGCCGCTGGTCGCCGGGGACTTCCTGCCGTCCGTCGGCCTGACCGAACCCGACGTCGCCGGCTCGGACCCCACCCTGATCGAGACCCGGGCGGAACTCGACGGCGACACCTGGGTCATCAACGGGCACAAGTGGTTCACCACCGGAGTCGCCGACGCCGGATACTGCTCCGTCTTCGCCCGCACCGAGCCCGAGTCCACGCCGCGCCACTCGCGGATCAGCGCGATCATCGTGCCCACCGACACCCCCGGATTCGAGATCGTCCGCTCGATCCCGACCATGGGCCACGACCCGAGCGACCACTACGAGGTCCGGCTCACCGACGTCCGCGTCCCGGCCGCCAACCTCCTCGGGGAGCGAGGCAAGGGGTTCGTCGTCGCCCAGGATCGTCTCGGACCCGGCCGGATCTTCCACTGCATGCGCTGGCTCGGGCAGGCGCAGCGGGCATTCGAGCTGATGTGCGAGCGCGCGAACAGCCGCTACGTGCACGGCACGCTCCTCGCCGAGAAGGGCGAGATCCACCGCTACGTGGCGGAATCGGCAGCCGAGATCCACGCGGCGCGGCTGATGACCCTCGATGCGGCCCGTGCCATGGACGCCGGCGAGGACGCGCGGGTCCAGATCGGCCTGATCAAGTTCTGGGGAGCCCGGATGCTCCACAACGTCGTCGATCGTGCGATCCAGGTCCACGGGGCGCTGGGCCTGACCGGCGACACCCCGCTCGAGGAGATGTACCGCCGCGCCCGGTACGCGCGGATCTACGACGGCCCCGACGAAGTGCACCGCATGTCGACGGCGCGTCGTCTCCTGCGCGACCCCGAGGCGGCACCGTGGCGATGACCGAATCCCCCACCACCACACTCGCCGACGGCATCGCCGACGTCCTGTCCGATGCCCGGGACGAAACCGTCACGGTCGCGGACGTGCACCGACTCACCGGCGGGGCGAGCAGGCAGGTGTGGTCTGTCGAGGCCCACACCTCGGACGGCAGTCCCCTGCCGGTCGTGCTGCGCCGCGACCCGCCCGGCCACGGCGACGCCGACCGCATGCGCGCGGAGGCCGCGTGCCTGCGCGCCGCGGCCGCGGCCGGCGTCCCGGTCCCCCAGGTCCTCGCGGCCGGCGACACCGCACCGGGGATCGACGCGCCCTATCTGCTGATGAACAGGGTCGACGGCGAATCGCTCCCGCGCAAACTGCAGCGGGACCCGGAACTCGTCGCCGTCCGGGCCGAGCTCGCCGAGCAGATGGGATACGCCCTGGGCCTGATCCACCGCAGCGACGTCGCCGAGGTGGCGATGCTCGATTCCGGGGATCCGCTCGACGCGATCGAAGCGGTGTACCGGGAATTCGACGAGCCGCGCCCTGCCGTCGAGATGGGATTGCGCTGGCTTCGTGACCATCGACCACCGGTGCGGCCGAAAGCGCTGGTACACGGTGATTTCCGGATGGGCAATCTGCTCGTCGACCGAACCGGGATCCGCGGCGTCCTGGACTGGGAACTCGCCCACCTCGGCGACCCCATCGAGGACCTGGGCTGGTTGTGCGTCCGCGCCTGGCGGTTCGGTGCCGAGTTGCCGGTCGGTGGCATCGGCACCCGCGAGCAACTCGTCGACGGTTACGAACGCGCCACCGGGATCCGCCCGTCGGACGCCGAACTGCACTGGTGGGAGGCCTACGGCACGCTGCGCTGGCTCGTCCTGAGCCGATTCCAGGCGCAGCGGCACCTCAGCGGCGAGGAGTTCTCCCTCGAACTGGCGTCCATCGGACGCCGGGTGTGCGAATCCGAGTACGACCTCCTGCTCGTACTCGGGCTCCTCGACGACCCGGGTGACGCGCCCGAACCGCGTTCCCGGGCCGCCACGGTTCACGACCGGCCGACGACGACCGAGATCGTCGATCTCGTCGCCACGACACTCACCGACGAGATCGCGCCGGCACTGGCCGACGATGCCGACCGGCAGCGGTACCTGCTGCGGATCTGCGCGAACCTCCTGCGCATCGCCGGCCGGGAGCTGTCCGCCGGGGACGACGCCGCGAACATCGTGCGCGGTCGGCTCGGCGAACTCGGCTGCGACACCGAGGCCGATCTCGCCACCGGAATCCGCTCGGGTGCCCTGGATTACGACGACGTCGCCGTCCGTCGGGCCGTCTCGAGCGCTGTCCTCACCAGGCTGCGGGTCGCGAACCCGCGGCATCTGGTTCCCTGAAATTTCGAAAGGCATTCCATGTCCGACCTGCTCGGCGCCCGGACCGCGACGCGGCCACAGCTGCGTCGCCTGCTCGATTCCGGATCCCCGGTTCTCGCTCCCGGCGCCTACGACGCACTCACTGCACGGCTGGCCGAAGCCGCAGGCTTCTCCACCGTGTACATGACCGGATTCGGCACCGCCGCATCACTGTTGGGACGGCCGGACGTCGGCCTGCTGACCGCGACGGAGATGGCGGACCATGCCCGCCGGATGGTCGCGGCCGTCGACGTGCCGGTCGTGGCCGACGCCGATACCGGCTACGGGAATCCGATCAACGTGATCCGCACCGTTCGCGACTACGAGAACGCCGGCGTCGCAGCGCTTCAGCTCGAGGATCAGGTCTCGCCGAAGCGGTGCGGCCACATGGCCGGAAAGGCGGTGATTCCCGCCGGGGAGATGGTCGCCAAACTGGAGGCGGCGACCGCAGCGCGCACCGACCCGGATCTGCTCGTCATCGCCCGCACCGACGCGGCGGCGGTCGAGGGTATCGATGCGGCGATCGAGCGCGCGAAGCGTTACGCCGATGCGGGCGCGGACCTGCTGTTCGTCGAGGCTCCCGCGAGCGCCGACGACGTGCGCAAGGTCGCGTCCCGGCTGAAGGGCCACCGCCTGGTGTTCAACTGGGTGGAGGGCGGCCGGACCCCGGGTCTCCCCCTGGACGAGCTCACCGACCTCGGGTTCGCCTTGGTGCTGTTCCCGATCGGTGCGCTCCTCACGGCGACCCGGTCGGTGCGCGAGTTCTACGGGGCGATCCTCCGGGACGGAACGCCGCGCGCGGTGCTCGGCGAGCTGCCGCCGTTCGACGAGTTCACCTCGTTCATGGGTCTTCCCGAGATCGACGACCTCGGGCAGCGTTTCGCCGAACGGTGACCGGACTCCTTCCGGTTCCACGACGAAGGCCCTCGGCTACGAGCCGAGGGCCTTCGTCGTGGGATCGGACGGCCGTGGGATCAGATCGCCGTGGATCAGGCGACGGTGACGAGATCGGGTTCGGTGTCGCGGCCGTCCGCCAACGGCCGGGTGTCCCGGCGGCGGCCCGGAATCCGGGCGACGACGGGACCGAGAAGACCGCGGAACACGCTGATGACACCGTACGGCAGCACGAAGATGAACAGGATCAGGGCCGCACCGTACGTGATGCCCGCGGCGGACTGGTTGATGTCCGCGGTCCATTGCGGCACGTACACCACGAACAGGGCACCGAACACGACACCGGGGACCGTGCCCAGTCCGCCGACGACGATCATGGTGATGAACGCGATCGCGAGCGGCAGCCCGAACGCTTCCGGGCCGACGTACTGGACGACGAAGCTGTAGAGCACGCCGCCGGTGCCGGCGAGGGCGGCACTGAGGGCGAACACCGTCGTCTTCGTCCGGGTGGCCGGAACACCGAGTGTGGTGGCGACCGCTTCGTAGTCGCGAATCGCGATGAGCGAGCGGCCGATCCGGCCGGTCGACAGCCTGCGGACCACCAGGTACGCGACCAGCGCGACCACGAGGCACAGGTAGTACACCCACTGGTCCCGCTCGAGGCCGGTGAACCCGGGCGCGTCGGCGGCGGAGATGTTGATGCCGGCGTGACCGTCAGTCACGTGTTCGAACCGCTTGATGACCGCGGGCGTCACCAGCGCCAGACCCAATGTGGCCAAGGCGAGTTGGAGCCCGCGTAGCCGCAGCGCCGGCAACCCGAAGGCGTACCCCACGAGGTAGCACACGACGAAGGCGAGCGGCAGCAGCAGCAGGTACGGCACACCGTGGTTCTCGACGAGGACCCCGCTGAGATAGGCCCCCACGGCGAAGAAGAAGCCGTGGCCCAGCGAGATCTGACCGGTGTTGCCGGTCAACAGGTTCAGTCCGAGCCCCACGACGATGTACACCAGAACCATCGACCGGTCGAAGTTCACGTACGGTGCGGACACAAGCGGGGCCACGACCGCGACGAGGACGACGACGGCGACCATGGCCCGTGAGAGCCACAGCGGAGCATCGAGTTCGGCTCGCGGTCGGCGAAGTGAATCGAGGAATGTCATACCCGTGCAACCTTTCTGGTGCCGAACAGGCCCTCGGGCCGCAGCAGCAGGACTCCGAGGATCAGGGCGAGCGCCACCGCCTGTTTGAAGTCGTGCCCGATCCACGAGATATAGGTACCGGCAAGGTTTTCGGCGACCCCGACGCACAGTCCGCCGACGATCGCGCCGACCGGACTGTCGAGTCCTCCGAGCACGGCCGCGGCGAACGCGTAGATCAGGGAGGCGACCAGCATGTTCGGCTGGAGGAACAACTGCGGAGCCGCGAGCGAGGCGGCGAGCGCACCGATGGCGGCGGCGAGCCCCCAGCCGATGGTGAGCATCGACCCGACCGGGACACCTATCAGCTTCGCGGACTCCGGATTCCCGGCGGCAGCGCGCATCGCCAACCCGATCCGGGTGCGCTGGAAGAGAACGAACAACAGTGCCGCGACCACGACGACCGCGCCGACGATCACCACCGACTGACGGGACATCGCGACCGGCCCCAGGGTGATCGCCGGGCCGGAGACGATCGAGGGGAACTCCTTGCTCTGCACACCCCAGATCCAGCCCGCCGCGCTGTTGAGCACGAGCATGAGACCGAGCGTGATGATCACGAGCGGCATGTGGTTCGGGGACGAGGCGAGCGGCCGGATGAGTACCCGCTCGGTGAGGGCACCGAACAGGAAGGCCACTACCATCGCACCGGCGATCGCGAGGTAGAGCGGGGCGCCCCACTGGTGGAACTGCCAGGCGCAGAACGCCGAGATCATCGCCATCTCGCCCTGCGCGAAGTTCACGATTCCGGATGCCCGGTAGACGAGGACGATGCTCAGGGCGAACGCCGCGTACAGCGCACCCCAGGTCAGCCCGTCCACGACTTGCTGAAGAAACACCTGCATGTCTGAAACTCCTGGTCAGTAGCCGAGGTAGGCGCGGCGCACCGCGTCGTCGTGGGCGAGAGCCTCGGCGGGGCGCTGGGCGACGACGCGCCCGGCGTCGACCAGGACCGCCGAGGATCCGATCTCGAGTGCCAGGTGGGCGTTCTGTTCGACGACGAGAATGGTTGTGCCCGTGTCCTCGTTGATCTGCCCCAGCGCGCGGAACACCTCCTGGGTGATACGCGGTGCGAGTCCCAGCGACGGTTCGTCGAGCAGAAGCAGCCGCGGTTCGGGGACGAGGGCGCGGGCGATCGCGAGCATCTGCTGTTCGCCGCCGCTGAGACCGGCGGCGAGTTGCGTCCGGCGTTCGCGCAGGCGCGGGAAGAACTCGTACCACCGCTCGATGGACCGCGTCGTGGCGGCCTGCGACGTGGTGTACCCGCCGATGAGAAGGTTCTCCTCGACGGTGAGATCACCGAAGGTGCCTCGCCCCTGCGGAACGTGGGCGATACCGAGACGTGCGATGCGGTCGGTTCGCACGCCGCTGATGTCGCGGCCGTCGAACACGATCCGCCCGCTGGTGTGCACCATCGCGCAGATCGATCGGAGGATGGTCGTCTTGCCGGCACCGTTGGCGCCGAGAACCACCGTGACCTCACCGGCCGGAACGTCGAAGTCGATGCCGTGCAGGACTTCTGCGTTCCCGTATCGCGCGTGGAGATCGTGGACGGCGAGCAGGCTCATGCCGCACCTCCCAGATAGGCCTCGACGACCTCCGGGTGTGCCGCCACCTCGGCGGGATCGCCCTCGGTGATCTTGCGTCCGAAGTTGAGCACGACGATCCGGTCGGAGATGGACATGACCATCGCCATGTGATGCTCGACGAGCAGCACGGAGAAGCCGCGTTCGTCGCGGAGGTCGCGGACGGTCTCGGCGAGTTCGAGAACCTCCTCGTGGATGAGGCCGTTCGCCGGTTCGTCGAGCATGAGCAGCTTCGGCCGCTGCATGAGGGCCCGGGCCAGTTCGACGCGTTTGAGCGTCCCGTACGGCAGGTTGCCGGCCGGTTCGAGCCCGACGTGGGCGAGGTTCATCGCCTCGAGCAGCGCCCACGCCTCGTCGCGTTCGTGCCGCTCCTCGCGGCGTGCGGCCGGCGAACCCAGTGCGGTGCGCACGAATCCGGCGCGGGTGCGCGAGTATGCGCCGCTGAGGACGTTCTCGACGACCGTCATGGTGGGAAAGAGCCCGATGTTCTGGAAGGTGCGCGCGATGCCTGCCGCGGCGATGCCGTCGGCGGGCAACTCCAGCAGATTCGTGTCGCCGAACGTGATCCGGCCCGAATCGGGCTGGTAGAGCCGCGAAATGCAGTTGAAGAGCGTCGTCTTACCCGCGCCGTTCGGTCCGATCAGTCCCATGATGGTTCCGGGGGCGATCGAGAACGACGGACCGTCCAGGGCGACGACGCCGCCGAAGCGCAGCCGCACGTCCTCGACCCGCAGTTCCGGCACGGCTGCGGTGTTGCCCGCCGCCGGGCCGGTGTGCACCGTCACCGATCCTCGCCGCGGGTGACCACGGCGTCGTAGTGCCAGCTGCCGTCCCGGAAGGTCATCGGGGCCATCGACGTGATCGCGTACGGGTAGTCGGGGGTGGTGTCGAAGGTGATGCCCTCGATGGACAGGTCCGTCGTCACCCCGTCGAGGTTCCGGACCGCGTCGAGCAGATCCGTTCGGCTGCAGCCGTCCATCTGCTCGAGAGCGGTGACGAGAAGCTGTGCGGTGTTGTAGCCGGTTGCCGCGATCGTGTCGGTGCTTGCGAAATCGCGCGCGTGCCGGGCGGCGAATTCACGCCACTTCGCCACACCGGGCTTGTCGTCGTGTTCGGGGCTGCTCACGTCGTAGATCCAGTAGAACGAGTGGATTCCCTCCGCGGCTTCCAGACCCGCGGGTGCGAGCACGAAGTTCGTGTCGGTCGCGCCCGAGTAGATGTATGTGTCCGGATCCCAACGCAGTTCGTGGGCCTTCTTCAGTGACTGGGTCACGAAGCTCGCGGTCGCGAAGTTCATGAAGACGTCGGCGCCCGAGTTGGCGAGGTTGACGACCTGCGAATCCACCGACGGCGTGGTCGGTTCGTACGACTGCCGTGCGACGATCTGCGCGCCGCTGCCCTCGAGAGCGGCTTCGAGTGCGGCGAGGCTGCCGCTGCCGAGGCTGTCGTTCGGGTAGAGCACCGCGATCTTCGCGTTCGGATGTCGAGCCAGCATCTGCTCGGCGTGGGCCGAAACTTCCCATCCGGTCTGAGGATTCACGGCGCCGGCGACGACGGGACGATCGGCGACGGAGGCGAGCAGTTCGTCGCTGCCGGTCATGGGGAAGACCAGCGGGACGTTCTTCGACGACAGGTAGTCGACGACCGCGAGGGTCGACGGCGTCCCGACGAGGTTGTGGATGGCGAAGACCTGTTCCTGTTCGACCAGGGAGCGCACGTTGCCGACGGTGCGCGCGGGGTCGTAGCCGTCGTCGAGGGCGGTGTAGACGATCCGGCGGGTCCTACCGTCACCCATCGTGACGCCGCCGTCCTGGTTGATGTCCTCGAACAGGGCGGTCGCGGCCTTCGCCTGCGGACCGGCGACGGACTGCATCAGGCTCGAACCGAACCGGATCTCGGTGTCGGTGATGCCGGGATCGCATTCGCCGGCTTCGATCGTGGTGCCGCGACCGGAACAGGCGGTCAGCACGGCGGCTGCGGACAGGGCGGTCAGGCCCACGGCGAGAGTACGTTTCATGATCGCTCCGGGGAGGGTGGGGAGGGAGTTTCTGTGCATGACGGGATCGGCGGCAGCGCGAAGCTGCCGCCGATCCGGTGGGGGCCGATCAGGCCGGGGAAGGTGCGAAGCGATCCCGTAGGTCGCGCTTGAGGATCTTGCCGGTCACGTTCTTGGGGAGTGTGTCGACGAACTCGACGCGGCGCGGCACCTGGAATCCGCCGAGATGCTCGCGGCAGGTCGCGATGATGTCGTCGGCGCTCGCGTCGGCTCCTTCGCGGAGAACTACGACGGCACAGACGATTTCGCCCCAGGTTTCGTTCGGAACGCCGATCGCGGCGGCTTCGGCGACGGCGGGGTGGCGGTAGAGGGCCTGCTCGACCGCGAGGGACGCCACGTTCTCGCCGCCGCTGATGATGAGGTCCTTCTTGCGGTCGACGATGTACGCGAAGCCTTCGGCGTCCTGCCGCACCAGATCACCGGTGTGGAACCAGCCGTCGGTGAAGGCGGCCTCGGTTGCCTCGGGATCGTTCCAGTATCCCGACATGACCTGGTCCGCGCGCACGATCATCTCACCGATCTCGCCGCGGGGAACATCGTTCATCGCGTCGTCGACGATGCGGATGTCCGCCAGTCGCATCGGTTTTCCTGCGGCCGCCAGCAGTTCGGGCTCGCCGTTCGCGGCCCGGCGATGCGACGCCTCGTCGAAATGGAGGACGTTGCCGGCCAGCTCGGTCATGCCCATTCCCTGGTAGAAATCGCAGCCGAGCCGGTCCAGGCCTTCGCGGAGCACCGCTGCGGGGATGGCGGACGAGCCGTACCCGATCGCTTCGAGCGTGCCGAGATCGTGCTCGTCGAGCGCGGGATCCTGCAGCAGGAAGTTGATCATGGTGGGAGCGAGTCCGGTCTGCGTGACCTTCCACTCCTCGACCGTCCGGAGGAAGGTCGCGTTGTCGTAGGCACGCAGAATCCCGACCGTGTTGCCGTTCAGGTGGTTGAGCAGCGTCACGTAGCCGCCCACGTGACAGAGCGGGAAGCAGAACAGAAACACGGTACCCTCGGGCAGGTTCCAGTGGAGCGCCGACGACGTGATGCCGCTGAGCAGGTTCCGGTGGCTGATCGCCACGCCCTTGGGCATTCCCGTGGTGCCGCTGGTGTAGACCAGCCACGCGATGTCGTCCGGGGACGGCCGGGTCACCGGCGGCTCCGTCGATGCGTTGCGGACGAACGACTCCCAGGAGGTGTCCTCGTCGGAACCGTCGATGACGACGATCGTGTGGACGGAGGGGACGCGCTCCCGGACCGTTGCGGCGACCTCGGCGAATTCCTCGGAGACGACGAGCACCGACGCCCCGGAGTGCTCGACGAGCGCGACGATCTGTTCGGGATGGAGCCGGAAGTTGAGGATGGTCAGCGCCATTCCGGCCATCGGGACGCCGTAGTAGCAGTCGAAGTACTCGGTGCAGTTCGTCGAGAGGATCGCGACCCGGTCACCCGGATTCGCTACGGCAAGAAGTGCATTCGCGAGTCTCCGGGTTCGGTCGCGCAGTTCGCCGAAGTCGACCACGTCGTTCTCGAATCGGAGGGCGATCCGGTCGGGATGTTTGCGTGCGCCGTACTCGACGATGTCGCTGAGCAGCATGTCGGGGGTTCTCCTGAGGTCGAGGGGATTGTGCGAGCGACCGTGGCGCTCAGCGGATGGCGAGCGGATTGATCGGCGACCCGACGCCACGGGTGAACTGCAGGGGCGGTCCCGCGTAGAAGAAGTCGTAGACACCGTCGGCCGCGCATGCCGCGGCGAGTTCCTCGAAGTTGAGCATTTCGGCGAGCGTCATGCCCATGTCGCGGATGAGCACCATGTGCAGTTCGAACAACGCACCCGGGTTCTCCCCCGGCATGACCTCGACGGCCCAGTTGTCCGCGCCGACCACGGCGACGTCGCGGTCGCGGAGCCACTGCGCGCAGGCGAGCGACAGGCCGGGTTCCCCCGCCATGTACGACGCCGGGTCGCGCTCGGCGAGAAACTTTGCATGCCAACCGGTTCGGATGAGCAGGATGTCGCCCGGCCCGACCTCCACCTGCTGGGATCGGGCGACCGCGTCGAGTTCGTCCGGTCCGATCGCGGTTCCCGCCTCCAGCCAGTCGACGCCGCGGTGGCGGGCGATGTCGAGGAGGACGCCGCGGCCGGCGATACCCTTGGACTGCGTATGGATGCCGCACTTGTCGGCGCCCTTGACGGTGATGCCGGTGCCGGGATGACCGTTGTAGATCTGCTCGTCGTACTGGACGTGCGAGAGCGCGTCGTACTGCGATCCGGCCTGCAGCGGCATGAACACGTAGTCGTCGGCCCACTTGAATCCGCCGGGCAGGACCTGCTCCTGGCCGTTCTCGGACATGAGGCGGATCGGGTTGATGCGGGCGCCGCCGGGCTGAGGCCCGTCGCCGTCGAGGGGGATCCCCAGCTCGAAGATCTCACCCGTGCGAATCAGCTTTGCCGCCGCGACCAGGCGTTCCGGGGTGATGAGGTTCGTCGTACCGCGCTCGTCGTCGGAGCCCCACCGCCCCCAGTTGCGCACCTTCTCGCCGAGTTCACGCATCGCAGGAACGGGCATGGTCTTCCTCCAGGGGTCTGTTCGTGACGTGACAGTCATGTCAACTTCATTGATTCCGATTGTGAGCGACAACACTCGAAGTGTCAATAGGCCGCCGTTCCGGGAGTGCGCCCGGCGACCGCATCCTCGGTAGTCCCCTGGCCAGGTGGCACGAATCCGACTGTTGTGCAGCAGATTCGGAAACCATCCGCTCGGGGTGGCGGGATCCCCTGCAAGACTGCTCGACCCACCACACCGAACCGGCCCCGCCCCGATCCATCTCGGGGGCGGGGCCGGCGACGGCGTTCCCGGCGGGGGCGGACGCGGTGTGATCAGTCCGATGTCAGCAGCGCGGTAACCATCCGCGTCATCACCGACGTCGCCTCGTGAATCGACAGTCGCGACACGTCACGCAGCGACACCCAGGTCGGCCAGGTGACGGCGATGCCCAGCGCCTGCAGCACCTCTCCGCGGCGGGGGACATCGCCTCCGGCGAGTTCACGGGCGAACAACGCCTCGATCTCCGAACTCACGCCACGCAGGTACCGCACCCGGTTGCGCTGCAGTTCGCGGGAGAACGGCGCCCGGAGCTCCGACGACCGGGCGAAGGGGGCGACGAATTCCAGAACCCGGGCACGCTGCCGACAATACGTCTCGATCCGTTCCTCCAGCGACAGGTCCGCGTCGATCGGCTCGATCATCGTGTTCTGGCGACGCAGCACCTCGGCTCCCGTCGCTGCGAACAGGGTCTCGAGGTCGTTGAAATTCCCCCACAGCGATCGCAGCGACACCCCGGCCCGGTCCGCGATCTGCGCCCCCGTCGGCGAGAGTTCACCCGCGCCGATCAGGGAGATGTGCGCCTCGACGATCGCGCGGCGGGTCCGCTCGGCCCGTGCCTGGCGCCCGTCCACGGCGGGCGGCGCGTCGTCCTGCCTGGCGGCACCGTCGACCGGTGCTCCGATTTCGCGCGCCGGAATCACGCGCACGGGCGGCGTACTTCCACTGACAACCCCCATCGAATCCCCCCAAAAGTCTTCGTTCTAGTCGGTCTCGAGCACCGCAGTACGCGCAGTGGCGCGAATGATCGAATCACACAAGGACGCGGTTGCGCGACGGGTTACCGCTGCTCCGCGAACCAGAGAAAATCCGTGGAAAGTGCCGGGCCAGAGGTGCAGTTCCACGCGCACGCCGGCCTGCAGAAGGCGCTGGGCGTATTCGAGCCCTTCGTCGCGCAGCGGATCGAGTTCGTTGACGGTGATGTAGGTGGCCGGCAGTCCCGACAGATCCTGTTGCCGCGCCGGCACCGCCTCCCCGGTCGGCGGCTGCTCGCCCAGATAGTGACGCCAGCTCAGCGCTGCCTTGGTGTTGTCCCACACGGGCGTGTCGGTGCCGCTGCGCATCGAGGCGGTCTGGAGCCGGTCGTCGAGTTCGGGCTCGAGCAGAACCTGCAGCGCGATCGGCGGGCCGTCGAGGTCCCGGGCGCGCAGAGCGACGCTGGCGGCCAGGCCGGCGCCCGCGGAATCGCCGACCAGGACGATCCGGTCCGGGTCGATGTCGAGATGCGTTGCACTCGAAGCGATCCAGGTCAGGGCGGCGTAGCAGTCGTCGACCGCGGCCGGGTACGGATGCTCGGGGGCGAGCCGGTAGTCGACGGAGACGACGACTGCCCCGGTGCGCCGCGCGATCACCGAGTTCAGTGCGTCGCTCTGCGCGGCCGAGCCGAGCACGAAGCCGCCGCCGTGGATTTCGAGCACG
The DNA here is from genome assembly GCF_053589135.1 of Rhodococcus sp. NPDC003382. Classification (NCBI taxonomy): domain Bacteria; kingdom Bacillati; phylum Actinomycetota; class Actinomycetes; order Mycobacteriales; family Nocardiaceae; genus Rhodococcus; species Rhodococcus sp. NPDC003382. The sequence continues at coordinate 37,415 of NZ_JBSFRH010000043.1, read as the reverse complement.
ACCGCCCGGGATCCGAAGTTCCCGTCCGGACAGGCGTCCGGCACGAACAACCGGACCGGAATCTCCGGACCACCGGGCGCACCGGGGACCAGCCACTCCTCGACGGCGACGCCCGAGGTGTCCGCGGGACCGAGCCCGGACATCAACTCGTCGAAGGTGCGGCGAGCCTCCTCCAGATTCTCGAGGCGCAGGTCGGGTAGCTGCGCCAGGGCCGCGGCGAGATCGGGATCGACCGTCGCCGCGAACGGCATAATCTCACTCATGCCGGATGACACTAACCGATTCGGCAGTCGCAGTGCAGATTTTCTCCGGGGCAGAACTATTCGGCGAGCAGGCCCTTCGCGATGTGGGTCACCTGGATCTCGTTGCTTCCCGCGTAGATCATCAACGACTTGGCATCGCGCGCGAGCTGCTCGACGCGGTACTCGGCCATGTAGCCGTTGCCCCCGAACAACTGCACCGCTTCCATCGCCACCTCGGTCGCGGCACGCGAGGAGTACAGCTTCATCGCCGACGCCTCCGACAGGCTCACCGGCTTGCCGGCCGCGGCGCGTTCGATCGCGCTGAACACCATGTTCTGCACGTTGATGCGCGCGACCTCCATCTCGGCCAGCTTGAGCTGGATGAGCTGGAACTGCGCGATCTCCCTGCCCCACAGCTTCCGGGACTTGGCGTACGCGGTGCACAGCTTCAGGCACTGCTCGATGATGCCGAGCGAGAGATAGGCGATGCCGATCCGTTCGGCCGCGAACGATTCCTTCGCGCTGTCCTTGCCGTCGCTCTTGCCGCCCTCCTCGGTTTCACCGAGCAGCCGGTCGCGGGTGATGCGGACGTTGTCGAAGAACAGTTCGCCGGTGGGCGAGGAGTTCATGCCCATCTTCTTGAACGGGGCGCTCTGCGTCAGCCCCTCCATGCCCTTGTCGAGCACGAACGCGAGGACCTTGCGATCCCGCCGATCGACGGTCGCGTCCCCCTCGTCGAGCTTCGCGTAGACGATGATGACGTCGGCGTAGGGGCCGTTGGTGATGAACGTCTTCTGGCCGTTGAGGATGTAGTCCTCGCCGTCGCGGCGCACGGTCGACTTCATCCCGCCGAATGCGTCGGAGCCGGAGTCCGGTTCGGTGATCGCCCACGCGCCGACCTTCTCCATGGTGACCAGTTCCGGCAGCCAGCGCTTCTTCTGGGCGAGGGTGCCGCGGCTGCGGATGGTGCCGGCGGTCAGGCCGAGGCTCACGCCCATCGACGCGACGAGACCGAGGCTGACACCGGCGATCTCGATGTTGAGCAGCGCCGCCATTCCGGGCGAGCCGCCCATCCCGCCGGACTTGGCGGGCGCGCTCTCCCCTGCTTCCTCGCGGGCCAGGGCTTTCGCCAGCGATTCCCGGGCCATCTCGTCGATACCGAACGCCGCGAACATCTTGCGGATGATGTCGTACGGCGGCAGCGCACCGCTCTCGAGTTCATCGACGTGGGGGCGGATTTCCTTCTCGATGAAGCCGCGAAGAGCGTCGCGGAACATGAGGTCGGTGTCGGACCACTCGTACATGGTCGCAATATAGAACAGGTTCCTGGGGCCGTACAGGACTCGTCCCACTCCCGCCTTCCCCGCGATCGGAGAGATTTGGACCGCACGATTAGTTAGTGCGCTACTTATATGTGTACGCTCGATCTCGACCGATCGTGACGACACACGAGGAAGCGAAACGGCACATGCGCACTCGCCCCGGCCCCGTCCAGTGGACCGCCTACGCCTTCGGACGCCCCCTACCCGCCTCGATGCGCGAATGGGTCCGCAACGACCTGGTCGGCGACCACGCCGTCCTGCGCCACATGATCCGCAGCCAGGTCCCGTTCCTCCCGGTCTACGCGGCCTTCCTACTGCTCCCCGGGCCGATCTGGCTCCGCCTGAGCACGGCGGGACTCGGCATGATGCTGTCGCTGTTCTTCTCCGTCGCCTACATGGCCCACAACCGCACGCGCCGGCTCGAGAAGAACGGACTGCCGGGCGACCTCGAGAACGACCGGGTCAAGCAGCGGCGCGCGGCCGAGCACGCCGCCTACGAGAAGTGGCGCAGCACTCTCACCCCGCAGTAGCGGGGGCGGCACCAGTAGCGGGGGCAGCACCGACCAACTCCGCGACCATCTCGCGCCCCAGTCGCAGCGGCGCGTCGCTGTGCTCGAGCTTCGACCCGGCGAGCGCGCCGTCGTAGATCAATCGGATCCGCAGGGCGAGGGCATCCGGTTCGGTGACGCCGGCCGCCGTGAGGAGCTCGACCAGCGTGCGCCGCAGCCACTCCCGGTGCGCGACCACCGGCGGAAACGATTCCTCCGGGAATTCCGTTGCGGCATTGGAGTATTGACATCCTCGAAAACCCTTCGAGGGCGCCGACGCGAGTGCCAGGTCGAAGAAGGTGAGGATCTTGACGATCGGATCCTGCACACCGGCGACCGCACCTTCCCACCGGGCACGGTCCCGGCCGTCGAGCCGATCCAGATAGGCGAGCACCAGCGCGTCCTTCGATCCGTAGGACGAGTACAGGCTGGCGCGTGCGACCCCCGATTCGGCGAGGATGCGGTCGATGCCGACGGCCCGGATGCCGTGTTCCGAGAAGAGCGCCGTCGCCGTCTCCAGGAGTCTTTCGGCAGGACCGGGCTTGCCGGTGCGGGTGTTCCGGCCGGTGTTCGACTCGGTGTGGGTGGAGACTGTCACGCCGTCGAGCCTAACCGACCCTCGCAATAGACAGATCGGTCTGTCTACATGTACGGTGAGCTTCGTGACCCACCGCCAGCTGACCCGCCGCCTGCACGTGGACCTCGTGCGCGTGGCCGGCGCCGCGTGTTGTCACATTCACCGCTGACCGGCGAAGCCCCGCCCGTTCTCGGGCCCTGACGCACGTCGACCGTGCCCGGGTGCCGGCGCAGCGACACACCCCATCCCCGTTTCACCGGAAGGTGCCCTCATGTCCCTGTACCTGTACGAACTCGTGCCCGCAGACGGCCAGGCCGACGCCGCGATCAAGGCGTTCGACGCCGAGGTCGCCGCGGCCGGCGGCGAACTCATCGAATCGCAGGTCACCACCGGTGGCGCCCGCGTCTTCGCGATCGCCGAGTTCGACGCCTGCCGCGCAGCCCAGCTCGAAGCCGCCCAGCTCGACGTCGCGGAGATCGTGGGCCCCAACGAAGTTCGTCTGGTCGGCGCGGATCTCGACGAAATCAAGGCAGCGCGTCCCGAGGCCGGCTATCTCGTCGAGTGGGACATCCCGGACACGATCGACATGGACACCTACCTGGCCCGCAAGAAGGCCAACTCCCCCAAGTACGCGAACGTTCCCGAGGTGAGCTTCCTGCGTACCTACGTCCGCGAGGACATGGACAAGTGCTTGTGCTTCTACAACGCTCCGGACGAAGCCGCGGTCGTTCGCGCCCGCGAGGCCGTCAGCACTCCGATCGACCGCATCCACTCGCTCGAAGGGTAGGAACCCGATGACCGCGGCCATGGAACGAACCGACGAGCAACAGCGCCGGGCGATCGCAGAATTCGTGCGCGATCGCGCTGCCGCGCTGGATCGCGGGGAAACCGACACCCGGATCGATCTCGCCCGGATCGGCGAATCAGGTCTTCTCACCGGCGGACTCGACGGCGGCGAACTACGGGACATGGTCGCGGTCATCGAGGACGTCGCAGCCGAATCTCTCGCGGTCGGCTTCTCCCTGTGGGCACAGCGCATGGCCCTCGAGTACATCGACCGCGCACCGGCGACGCTGCGCGGGAAGTTCCGCGACGACCTGGGCGCAGGCCGGCGGGTCGGCGTCACCGCCATGGCTGCGGCAATGAAACATCTTGCCGGCCTGGGTGATCTCACGCTCGCTGCGGAACGTACCGACGACGGTCTGGTGGTGTCCGGTCCGATCCACTGGGCATCCAACGTATTCGACGATGCGCTCATCGTCTTCCCGGCGCGCACCGCCGACGGCAGCGGAGTCGTCGCCGCGGTCCGCGCGGACAGCCCCGGCATCCGCATCGATCCGCGACCGGACCTGCTCGCCCTCGGCGCGACCGCATCGACCTCCCTGACGTTCGACCGGGTGCACGTTCCGCACGACCAGATCGTCACCGACGAGCTCCGCTCGTTCTGCGGCGCCGTCCGCCCCACCTTCCTACTGTTGCAGACCTCCTTCTGCGTCGGGATCTCTCGCACCGCGCTCGACGAATCCTGTTCTCGTACCACCGGACTCGGCGCACTGTTCGTCGACGAGTACCACGCGCTGCGGGACCGCTTCGACAACCTCCGCGACCGCCTCTACGAGTACGCCGGCGCTCCGGCGTCCGTGGCCCCGGCCGATCTGCTGCGGCTGCGCCTCGACGGTTCCTTCGTCGCGGTCGAGGCGACGCGGCTCGAGTCGACGTTGCGCGGCGGCGCCGGCTACGCGTCCGCGAGCGCAACCAATCGCCGCTTCCGCGAAGCGGCCTTCCTGCCCATTCAATCGCCGTCGGAAGGACAGCTTCGGTGGGAACTCTCGCAGTACGAGTAGTACAGGGCTACAAGAGTTTTCCCGGCCGGACCGAACCCGTTCTCGACGGGGTCGACCTCGACATCGACACCGGCGAGTTCCTGGTGGTGCTCGGCAGCAGCGGTAGCGGCAAGTCCACGTTGCTGCGCATCGTCGCCGGTCTCGACCGTCTCGACCGAGGCGCGGTCACCTGGCCCGAATCCGACGACGCGGCCCGCCCGCACACCGGTGTGGTGTTCCAGCAGCCGCTCCTGATGCCGTGGCTCACCGTTCGCGAGAACGTCGCATTCGGTGGACGTTTCGCCGCCCATCGCGACCGTTTCGACCCCGCGTACGCCGACGAACTGCTCGACACGTTCGGTCTCGCGGGTCTCGCCGGCTACTACCCGGACCAGCTCTCCGGCGGTCAGGCACAACGGGTCGCGGTGGTCCGGGCCGTCGCGGTGCGGCCGCGGCTGCTGCTGCTCGACGAGCCGTTCAGCGCGCTCGACCCGGCGATCCGCGCGGATCTGCAGGACTGGCTGAGCGGGCTCGCCCGCGACCTGGGCTTCACCACGGTGCTGGTCACCCACGACATCGACGAGGCGCTGAGTCTCGCCGATCGCATCGCCCTGCTGGGGTCCGGCGGCCGGGTGCAACAGCAGTGGCACCTGGACCATGACGGAATCACCGAATCCGAACGGCAGCGGCTGCGCACCGAGATCCTCGCCCGCTACCGCGACACCGCGCTCGAAATCGCATGAGCACGACGATCGGTCGACGGACGCTGCTGCGCGGCGCCGTCGGTCTCGCCGCCGCGGGTGGCGTCGCAGGCCTTCTCGACCTGGGCCGGGCCGCGAGCACGGACCGTACGAACACCAGCGGCCGACTGCGCATCGGCTACCTGCCGATCACCGACGCCGCTCCCCTGCTCGTGGCACATCACGCCGGGCTGTTCGCCCCGGGCGTCGTCGACGACGTCCGCCCCGTGCTGTTCCGCAGCTGGGCCTCGCTCGCGGAAGCGTTCGTCACCCGCCAGGTCGACGTGGTCCATCTGCTCATGCCCATGGCGTTGCAGCTGCGGTATTCGCTGGGTAGCGCGGTGCGGGTCCTGGGCTGGAACCACACCAACGGGTCCGCGCTCACCGTCGCCCCGCACATCACCGAACTGGGGCAGCTCGCGGGCCGACAGGTGGCGATCCCGTTCTGGTGGTCCATCCACAACATCACGGTCCAGCAGATGCTGCGCGCCCACGGCCTGCGCCCGGTGATCCGGCAGTCCGCGTCGCGCTCGGCCGGCACCGTGGAGCTGGTGGTGATGAGCCCGTCCGACATGATTCCGGCGCTCGCGAACGGCTCGATCGCCGCGTTCACCGTCGCGGACCCGTTCAACGCCGCCGCCGACCTGCGCGGCATCGGCCGCATTCATCGGTTCCTCGGCGACGTGTGGCGCGAGCACGCGTGCTGCGCGCTGCTCGTGCACGAGGACCTCATCGAACGCAATCCGACGGTGGTGCAGCAGGTCTCGGATTCCCTTGTGACCGCGCAGCTGCGGATCGGCACCGACCGCCGCGCCGCCGCGGAAGCCCTGACCGCCGGCTATCTGCCGCAGCCACTGCCCGCGGTGACCCGCGCGCTCACCTACCCCGAGCCGCCGGGAACCATCCGGCACCCGCAGTGGCATCCTCAGCGGATCGGCTATCAGCCGTTCCCGTTCCCGAGCTTCACCGAGGCGCTGGCGCTGGCCATGCACGCCACGGTCGTCGACGGCGACACCCGTTTCCTGTCGCGTCTCGATCCCGCGACCGTGCACGCCGACCTGGTCGACGACCGCTTCGTGCGGACCTCCCTGGTCCGGGTGGACGGCACCGCCGCGTTCGGTCTGCCCGCAGATCTCACCCGTATCGAGGAGGTCGATCCATCGTGAGCACCACCGCGCTCGCTTCCCGTGCCCCCGTCAGTCCGCGTCGGGACGCGTGGTGGCCCCCGTTCGCCGCGATCGCCGTCGCCGTGTTCGTGTGGTGGCTGCTCACCACCGTGGTCGCCGGATCCGATTCGCTGGTCCGGGAATTCGCACCGCAGCACGTGGTGCCCGCTCTCGGGGATCTGATCTCCCGCGGGGTGCTGCTGCCGGATATCGCGGCGAGCATGTGGCGGCTGCTGGTGGGGCTGCTGATCGCCGCGGTGGTCGGGATCCCGCTCGGGCTGCTCATCGGACTGAACCCGGTCGTCGAGCGGGCGTCGATGCCGGTGGTGCAGTTCCTGCGGATGATCTCACCGCTGTCGTGGGCTCCGATCGCGGTGGCGCTGTTCGGAATCGGACACCAACCGGTGTTCTTCCTGATCGCCGCTGCGGCGGTGTGGCCGATCGTCATCAATACCGCCGCCGGCGTCCACGGCATCGATCCGGGACATCTGCTCGTCGCCCGGTCGTTCGGCGCCACCCGCCTCGAACAGCTGAGATCGGTGGTGCTGCCCGCGATCCGCGGACAGGTGCAGACCGGTCTGCGCGTCGCCCTCGGCATCGCGTGGGTGGTGCTCGTTCCCGCCGAGATGCTCGGCGTCCGATCCGGACTCGGCTACCAGATCCTCAACGCCCGCGATCAGCTCGCCTACGACCAGGTGATGGCCGTGATCGTCGTGATCGGTGCGCTCGGCTTCTGCCTGGACTGGGCGGCCCGTCACGTGCTGCGCGAGCGCCGGCGACCGGTCCCGGTCGAGGACGGCGACTCCCCCAGGTCGCTCTGATCGACCTTCCCCGGGTTCTCACGCGGCGGGGCGGGGTTCCGGCTATCGCTTCCAGGCGGCGAGCACGGTGCGCACCGCCGTGACGACGGACAGCGGCTGGTCGAACATCGGATGGTGACCGGCCGCGGGCAGTACGGTCATCACCGCGTCGGGACCGAACAGCTCCCGCAACTGGGCGTACAGGGCGTCGTCGACGATGCCGTGCTCGCTGCGGAAGTACACGACCGGGCAACGCGGGGTCATCTCCTCGAGACTGCTCCGCGTCTCCCGACCGATCCGCATGGCGTCGAACTTCCAGGTGTACCCGCCGTCGACGGGCTTCAGCGAGCCGCGGGCGATGTGATCGAACACGTACGGCTCGGCATGCTCCTGCGGCGGAACGAGACGGAAGCGCGCGACCGCATCCTCGACGGTCGGGTACACCTTCGGTGGACCCGCCGGCCGCGCCGCCTTCATGCGCATCTCGAGTTCCTCGGGGGTGAGATCGCGGATCGGCGAGTCGAGGATGACGACACCGGCGAGACGCTCCCCCATCCGGTGCGACGCCGCGAACGACACGATGCCGCCCATGCTGTGCCCGACCAGGACGGGCGGTCCGACGATCCCGCCGGCTTCCGCGGCGGCGAGCACCTCGTCCGTCCAGGTTTCGAGACCGTAGTGGTCGCGGTGGTCGCTGTCGCCGTGTCCGCTCAGGTCCAGCGCGACGACGCGCCGGGACTCGGCGAGCTGCGGCCCGATGTGGTCCCACCAGCCCGAATGGGCCATACCGCCGTGGACGAGGACGATGCCGGCCTGCCCCGGATCACCCCACGCTCGGTAGAAGATCGTCGCGCCCGACACCGTGCATTTGCCCGTTTCCACGGGAGCAGCGAGGGCGTCGACGAACCACTGGGGAGCAGCACCGTTCTCATTGCTCATCACTCGAACTTAAGCGAAGTGTGACGTCCACCAACATCCGGGCCGTCTTTCCGCCTCACGCGTCAGCGGGAATTGCGCGCTCGACGGCGGTCCGCACCAGCTCGGCGGCGCGCTTCTCGTCGAAGATTCCCGGAAGCGTGAGGCGCTCCAGGATCAGCCAGTTCAAGGCGAGGTACAGCAGCACGACGGCGTCCTCGCCTCCGGGCAATCCGGACTCCCGGTAGTTGGCCACGTTGAAGTCGAGATCGGCTCGCACCCGCTCGGTGAGCAGGGCCTGCAGTTCGGGTCGCCGTGTCGCCTCGAGCCGGAGTTCGAGGACGGCGAGATATCCGCTTCGGAAGCCGCTGACCCGTTCGACCACTTCGGTCATCAAGTCGATCATGGACTCGCGGGTCTGTCTCTGCCGCGACTGCGCTACGACGTCCTCCCCGGGAATCAGCCGCTCGTAGTAGCGGTGTCCCACCTGGACGAGCAGCTCGTCGCGATTGGAGAAGTAGTTCGAGGCGGTTCCCGCCGGCACTCCCGCTTCCTTGTCCACCGCGCGGAACGTCAGCCCGCGTGCCCCGTCTCGGGCGAGCACCTCGATCGATGCGTCCAGCAGGGCCTGGCGACGCTCGGGATTCGCGCGAACCACTTGACACCACTCCATCCGTAGTACTACGTTCAAACCACTTCAATCATAGTACTACGGACGAGGTGGTTTCTGTGCGAAAGCTCGTCTACTACGTGGCCGTCTCCCTCGACGGCTACATCGCCGGTCCCAACGGCGAATTCGATTTCTATCCGATGTGCGACGACATGTCGTCCTGGATCGGCGAGACGTATCCGGAATCGATCCCGACCCACGTTCGCGAACTCGTGGGCATGCCGACCGATACGCCGAACCGGACATGGGACACCGTGGTGATGGGTCGCGGCGCCTACGAACCGGCACTCGCAGAGGGGGTGGTCAGCCCGTACGACCACCTGAAGCAGTACGTCTTCTCGCGCACTCTCGCACCGGTGGACCATCCACGAGTCGATATCGTCGACACCGATCCGGTGGAACTGATTCGGAAGCTGAAAGCGCAAGAGGGCCTCGACATCTGGCTCTGCGGCGGCAGCAATCTCGCCGGGCAGCTCATCGGCGAGATCGATCGGCTGATATTCAAAAGTTTTCCCGTCCTCGCGGGAGCCGGTCTCCCGGCACTGTCCGGGTCCTTCGCGCCGACGCAGTTCACGGCCACCCGGCGCCGGGAGTTCGGCAACGGCGCGCAGGTGACGTGGTTCGACCGAGCCTGAATCAGGGCATTCCCAGGCTCTCGGAAACCGTTGGCACGCAGTCAGTTCCCTGGATCGTGGTCGACGTCCCGGCGCGACGCGCCTCCGGTCAGAGCGCGCGCGATCTGCTGGAGCCGCAGATCCTCCTGTTCCGGTTGCGGATGCACGACCGCGGACATCGCCTCTCCGTCGAGCATGTGCACGATCGAGAACACGATCGTGGTGAACACCTGCGGGTCGAATCGGGCGGCAACCGGCAGCGCGGCAGCGAATTCCGCGATCTCGGCGTGGTAGCGCGCGGCCAGCGGTTCGAGCCGTTCGCGCAGCGCCGCATCGGTGCGGGCCGCGCCGAGTAGTTCGTACCAGGCCGCGTTGATCGGGGCACGGCACGCGGCGCGCACCAATTGCAGACTCGCGAGGACCGATTCGTAGCTCCGGTCGATCACGCCGAGCCGCGCGAGGCCCTCCCGGTACTTCTCGAACTGCCGTTTGCGCACCTCGTCGGCGGCCGCGACCATCAGGTCCAGCCGGGTCGGGAAGTGCCGGAAGACCCCACCGGAGGACACCCCGGACCGGCTGCACACCTCGGCGATGGTGGTCGCGGTGTAGCCGACCTCGCCCAGCGCGGCGACCGTCGCGTCCAGGATGCGCCCGATCGTCGCTTCCCGGCGTTCCTGCTGGGTGCGTGGACGGGAAGTCGAGGTCATCCGACCTCGACGCGCTCGGGGACGGCCCCGCGCGCCGGGGCGGGCCCGCGTTCGGTGACGCCGGCGCGCAGGAAACGGCCGGTGCCGACGGTGGTGCCGTAGCCGGGGACGAATTCGCCGTCGCGGAAGACGACCCGTCCGGCGACGACCGTCGCGGTGACGGCGGCGTCGTTGCGGTTCACCATCCGGCGCAGGCCACCGAACTCGGGCATGGGTTCCTCGTGGTAGCGCTCGGTCGCCTCGTCGAGACCGGCGGGATCGACGACGACGAGATCGGCGCGGTCGCCGACGCGCAGGTGCCCGGCGTCGATTCCGTAGAAGTCGCCGAGTTCCCCGGTGAGTTTGTGGACGGCCGCCTCGAGGGGCATCACCGGCTTGCCGCGTTCGGCGAAGTCGTGGATGCGGCGCAGCATGCGGATCCCGTAGTTGTAGAACGCCATGTTGCGCAGGTGCGCACCGGCATCGGAGAACCCGACCGTGACGCCCGGGGTGGTGATCAGGCGGTTCAGCACCTCGGGCCGGTCGTTGGCGATGACGGTGTGCCAGCGGAATTCCCGGCCGTGTTCGACGACGAGATCGAGGAACACGTCGACCGGATGCAGCTTTCGTTCGCGCGCGACGTCGCCGATCGAGCGGCCCACGAGGGACTCGTCGGGGCAGGCCACGATGTCGGTGTCGTCGAAGTCGCGGTGCCACACCCGCGGGGAGAACTTCTTCTCGAAGTCCTGCCGGAACCACCGGCGGTAGGCCTCGTCGCGCAGCAGGTCGTTGCGACCCATCTCCTCCCTGAGATGCAGTGCGGCGCGGCCGGATCCGAATTCCTCGAAGACGACGAGGTCGATTCCGTCCGAGTGCACCTCGAAGGTGGTGGGCAGGTGCTGCCAGCGGAATGCGCCGCGTCCGAACTTGTTGGCGGCCTTCGCGATCGGACCGAAGATGCGGTGCACCCACCGTTCTGCCTTGGTGTCCGCGGCGGCGAGGACCGAGGCCTTCATGGGGCGACGGCCGATGCCGGTGCTCGCGAGCGCGAAGAACGCCACGTCGTACTTGGTGTTGAGGTTGGGCACGGCCTGCAGCACCCGGCCACGACGGCGCAGGATCCGGTGCAGCCTGCGGAATTCCGACCACGACGCGTGGGTGGACGGCAGCGTCCGGGAGCGGTAGCGGTCCCCGTCGATCTTGTCCCACGGGTTCGTCATGGTGGAAACCCCGAGGAAACCCGCGTCGAGCGCTTTGCCGACGGCGGTGTCGATGGCGACGAGTTCTTCGCGGGTGGGCTTGTTGACCGAGTCGGTGGAGCGCCCCAGTCCCATCACGGCGGCGCGCACGTCCGAATGGCCGATGAACGCGGCGACGTTCGGTCCGAGAGGCAGCGCGTCGATCGCCGCGATGTACTCCTTGGGCGACGTCCAGTTCTTCGCGGTCTCGAGCGCGCTGAGCACGTGATCGCGGGGCAGCGCCTCGACGCGGCTGAACAGGTCGGCGGCGTCGACCGGCGGCACGAACACCGTCGACAGCGAGCAGTTGCCCATCAGGACGGTCGTGACGCCGTGCCGCACCGATTCGGACAGGCCCGGCGCGACGAGCACCTCGGCGTCGTAGTGCGTGTGCGCGTCGACGAATCCGGGCATCACCCACCGGCCGCGCGCATCGACGACCTCGGTGTCCGGGCCGGCGGTCAGCGGTTCGACGCTCTCCGTCACCACGACTCCACCGCGGATGCCGAGGTCACGGACGACGCCGGGCGTGCCGGTGCCGTCGAACCACAGGCCGCCGCGCACGATCACGTCGAACGGTTCACTCATGAGTCCCCTCCTCCTCGAGTTCGCTCACGATAGCCAGAAAAGAGGTCGCCCACTCTCTAAATCCCGAAAATGGGATTCGGCCGACGGAACCGCCCCGACGGGCCACGCCGATACCTGAGCACCTGTTCATATGAGAAGTTATGATTCGATGATGGATGTCGTAGCAATGCACATGAGCGACGGCCTCATCAACGCCCCGACGTCCCTCCTGTTCGGTGCCGTGGCGGTCGCCGGACTCGCGATCGCGCTGTGGCGGGCACGGACCGAACTCGACGAGCGGACCGCTCCCATGGCGGGTTTGGTGGCCGCGTTCGCGTTCGCCCTGCAGATGGTGAACTTCCCGATCCTTCCCGGCGTGAGCGGACACGTCCTCGGTGGCGCGCTCGCCGCGATCCTCGTCGGCCCGTACACCGGCGCGCTGTGCCTCGCGATCGTGCTGATCGTCCAGGCCCTGTTGTTCGCGGACGGTGGCCTGAGCGCCCTCGGCGCGAACATCACCAACATGGCGCTGATCGGCGTCGCGACCGGCTACGGCATCGCGGTCGCGCTGCGGTCCCTCCTCCGCGGACGCACCCGTGGTCGGGGCCTGGCGGTCGTGTCGTTCACAGCGGCACTGGCCGCCGTGGTCGCGGCGTCCGCCGGATTCCTGCTCGAGTACGCGATCGGCGGCGCCTCCACCACCTCGCTCGGGACCGTGGCCGCCTACCTGCTCGGCACCCACGTATTGGTCGGCGCCGGGGAGGGAATCGTCACCGCCGCGACGGTGGCCGCGGTCGCCAGGGCCCGGCCCGATCTGGTGTATCTCCTGCGCACCGCACCCCGACCCGCACCCGCACCCGCGTCGGACGTGACGGCATGAGCCGGCGCCGGGTACTGCTCACCCTCGCCGCGGTCGCCCTGCTGATCGCCGGGGCGCTCTCCTACCTCGCCAGTTCCAGCCCCGACGGCCTCGACTCGACGACCCTGCGCGGGTGCGAGGTCGTCGAGGTCGACGGGACCGAACGCGTGACCGGCGAGTGCATGGCGACCACCGCCACCGATCACAGGCTGTCCGGCAGCCCGCTGGCCGACTACGCGGTCGGCGGCCGGGACTTCTCGACCGGGCTCGCGGGCATCGCCGGCGTGGTCGTCGTCGCGGTCGCCGCCGGCGGCCTGTTCCGATTCCTCGGCCGGCGTCGCGCACCCGGGGAATCGGCGGAACCGTGAGCGGCGCGACCGCAGCGACGCGACTCCACCTGCCGGGTACCTCGCCGGTGCACCGATTGCCCGCGGAGGTGAAGATCGTCGCGGCGGTGACGTTCGTGTTCGTCGTCGTCGCCACCCCGCGCGAGGCGATGTGGGCGTTCGGTGCGTACCTGGCGGTGCTCGCCGCCGTGTGGACGGTCGCGGGGATCCGGCTCTCGTGGCTGGCTCCGCGGATGCTCATCGAACTTCCGTTCGTGGTGCTGGCGGTGCTGCTGCCGTTCGCCGAGGCCGGTGACCGTGTCGTGGTGGCCGGGGTTTCGCTGTCGGTCCCCGGCCTGTATGCCGCGTGGGGGATCCTCGCCAAGGGGACCCTCGGCGTGCTCGTGTCGCTGACCCTCGCCGCGACCACGGCGGTGCGGGAACTACCGGGATCCCTTGCACGCCTTCATGTACCGGGATCGATCACCACCATCGTCGTGTTGATGATCCGGTACGCGGACCTGCTCGCCGACGAGGCGCACCGGATGCACATCGCACGGCTGTCCCGCGGCGACGACCCGCGCACGCTGCGTCGGATCGGCGCGACCGCGCGCGGGATCGGGGGCCTGTTCCTGCGCGCCTACGAGCGCGGCGAACGGGTGCACCTGGCCATGCTCTCGCGTGGATTCACGGGTACCGTCCCGGCTTTCGGTGAGCCCGCACGTCCCGCGGACTGGATCTCGGCACTGGCGCCGACCGCAGGTGCCGTGCTCGTGTGCGCGACGGCGTGGGTCACGACGTGACCGGCACACCCGCGGTCCACCTGGTCGGCGTCGGCTACTCCTATCCCGACGGCCGGCGTGCCCTGCACGGCATCGACCTGACCGTCGCGGCGGGCGAGCGCGTCGCGGTGCTCGGCCCCAACGGGGCGGGCAAGACGACGCTCATGCTTCATCTCAACGGCGTGCTCACCCCCACCGAGGGAACGGTCACGATCGGTGGACGGACGATCGGCCGCGACACCCTCCGCGACGTCCGGCGCGCCGTCGGCCTGGTGTTCCAGGATCCCGACGACCAGCTGTTCATGCCCACCGTCGCCCAGGACGTCGCGTTCGGCCCGGCGAATTTCGGGGTCCGCCCGCCGGAGCTCGACGAGCGGGTCCGGGAGGCTCTCGCCGCGGTCGACATGACCGAGCACGCGGACCGCGACACCGCGCACCTGTCGGGCGGGCAGCGGCGGCGTGTCGCCCTGGCGACCGTGCTGTCCTGCAGGCCCGAGGTTCTGGTGCTCGACGAACCGTCCGCAAATCTCGATCCGGTGGCCCGTCGCGAACTCGCGGAGGTCCTCACCCGGCTCGACGCGACGCTGCTGCTGGTCACGCACGACCTTCCGTATGCCGCGCAATTGTGTACCCGCGCGGTGATTCTGGACGGCGGCCGGCTCGTCGCGGACGGACCGATCGACGAGATCCTCACCGACGACACGCTGCTCGCGGCGCACCGGCTCGAACTGCCGTGGGGCTTCTCCGTGCCGCAGCGCCGCGGCTGAGCATCATGCGGCGAGCCGGCGGTTGGTGTGCCCGAGCTGCCGGACGGTCCACGACTCCAGCCGGTCGGTCTCCTCCGCAGTGAGCCTGTCGCACACGAAATCCCAGTGCAGCGCCACCCGGTCCCCCACGCGCAGGTCGGGCACGAACACGCCGGAGTCGGTCCGCCGGCCGACGCGCCAGGCCGTCTCGGATCCGAGAGTCAGCCGGGCACCGTCGAATTCGAGTCGCCGCACGTTCACGAGGGCGTCGTCGTCGGACACCTCCAGCACGGTCCCCCACCCGATCCGGCACGAATCGAGGATCCGGAGCGGCTCGGGCATCCCGGTTCCCAGCAGCCGCGACCACGGATACACCCCGAACACGTGGAACGCGTGGGTCGCGGTCACCTCGGACAGCAGGTCCTCCGTCAGGTGCGACCAGTAGTGACCGGCTCGCGCACCGAACCGGCTCAGCAGTTCACCACCGAACCGCTCCGCGTCGATGCGATCGGTGAGGACGTTTCCGGTCCAATAGGCCCGAACCACCTGCTCGTCGAGCGGATCGGCGATCCCGCACTGTTCGGCGATCAGTTGCTGATACGGCCAGGCCCCGCTGAACTGCCGGGCCGCGGCGGCCACCACCGCCGGATCCCCGCCACCGCAGGCAGCACTCTCGAGCGCGGCGGCACTCGCCGGGCCGCAGTAACCGAGTTCGTTGGGCGCGTGCGCATACCGCGCGAACAACCGATATCCCTGGGCCACCGCGCTTTCCGCCACGGTCACCCCTTCCCGCGCTGCCCCACCAGTGCCGCCGTCTCGCGATGGAGACGACCGAAGTTGTAGTAAGCGGCGCATGCCCCTTCGGGTGAGACCATGCAGGTGCCGATCGGCGTCTCGGGTGTGCACGCGGTCCCGAACACCTTGCACTCCCACGGTTTGATCACGCCTTTGAGCACCTCACCGCACTGGCATGCCTTCGGATCTGCCACCCGCACACCCGGCATCGAGAAGCGCTGCTCGGCGTCGAACTCGGCGTAGTCGGGGTGAATTCCCAGTGCGCTCTGCGAGATGAATCCGAGCCCGCGCCACTCGAAGTGGGGTCGCAGCGCGAACGTCTGCGCGAGCAGCGCCAGGGCCTGCCCGTTTCCCTCGCTGCGCACGACCCGGCTGTACTGGTTCTCCACCTCGCACCGCCCGTCCCGGATCTGCCGCAGCAGCATGTGCACCGACGCGAGAATGTCGAGGGGCTCGAAACCCGCCACCACGATCGGTTTTCCGTACTTCTCCGGCACGAACCGGTACGGGCGCAGGCCCACCACGGTCGACACGTGGCCCGGCCCGAGGAACCCGGACAGGCGCAGATCCGGCGATTCGAGGATCGCCTTGATCGGGGGAACGATGGTGACGTGATTGCAGAACACCGAAAAGTTCGTCAGCCCCAGCTGTTTCGCACGCACGAGGGTCACCGCGGTGGACGGTGCCGTGGTCTCGAACCCGACCGCGAAGAACACCACCTGCTTGTCCGGGTCGTCGACCGCGATCTTGAGCGCGTCGAGCGGCGAATACACGAACCGCACATCGGCGCCGCGCGCCTTCGCTTCGAGCAGGTTGCCGCGCGATCCGGGCACCCGCATCATGTCCCCGAACGTCGTGAACACCACGCCGTCCTGCTCGGCCAGCCACATCGCGTCGTCGATGCGGCCCATCGGGATGACACAGACGGGACAGCCCGGTCCGTGCACCAGCTCCACCGACGGCGGCAGCAGATGTTCGATGCCGTGCCGGTAGATGGTGTGGGTGTGCCCACCGCACACTTCCATGAACTTGAACTCGTCCTCGGCGGCGAGATCGGTGATCGCAGCGACCAGGGCCCGGGCCGCAGCCGGGTCCCGGAACTCGTCGACGAATTTCATGGTGCCAACCCGCTTTCCCTCGTCGCCGTCATCTCGGCGTCGTGTCGATCTCCGAATTGGTGAACGCCTCGATCTCGTTGACGTAGTCGGCCCCCATCCGGCGCACCTGGTCGAGCGTCATCCGTGCTTCCGCCTCGTCGATGCGGGACATCGCGAATCCGACGTGCACCAGCACCCAGTCGCCGACCTGCAGGCCGGTGCCGGCGAGCAACCGGATGCTGATGGCCCGCTGCACCCCGTTGACGTCGACCTTCGCGAGATCCTGATCGGCGTCGAGGATGTCCACGATCCGTCCCGGAATTCCCAGACACACAACAGTTCTCCTCACGGTCAACAGATGCGTGGCAGCGGATCACCGACGAGCATGTCGACGATCCGGCTGCCCCCGAATGCGGTGCGCAGCGCGACGATGCCCTCCGGTTCCGCGAGGATCTCGCCGACGACCGCCGCGGCTTCGCCCCCGGCCTGCCCGCGCAGCGCGGCGAGCGCCGCGTCGGTCTCGTCCTCGGCGACCACCGCCACGAACTTGCCCTCGTTCGCCACGTACAGCGGGTCGATGCCGAGCAGGTCGCACGCACCGAGAACCTGCGGCCGGACCGGCAGTGCCTCCTCGTCGAGCACCACTGCGAATCCGGTGGCCTGCGCGAGTTCGTTGCACACGGTGCCGACGCCGCCGCGGGTCGCGTCGCGCATCCACCGGGTCGACGGGGCCGCCGCGAGCAGCGCCTCCACCATCCGGTGCACGGGAGCGGTGTCGGACGCGATGTCCGCCTCGAGCGCGAGTTCGCCGCGCGCGAGCAGCACCGCCATGCCGTGGTCGCCGATCGTGCCGGAGACGACGACCCGGTCGCCGGGCCGAACCAGGTCCGCGCCCAGACGACGGCCGTCGGGCACCACGCCCACGCCCGCGGTGCTGATGTAGAGCCCGTCGGCGGAACCCTTGCCGACGACCTTGGTGTCCCCGGTGACGATGTCGACTCCCGCGCCGGACGCGGCGGTCGCCATGTCGGCGACGATCTCCCGCAGCCGGGCGATCTCGAAGCCCTCCTCGATCACGAACGCCGCCGACAACCAGCGCGGCCGCGCGCCGGACACGGCGAGGTCGTTGACGGTGCCGTGCACCGCGAGGTGCCCGATCGATCCGCCCGGGAACTGCAGTGGCTTGACGACGTACGAATCGGTGGAGAACGCCAGGCGCTCCCCCACGCCGATCGACCCGACGGCAGCGTCGCCGAGCTGTTCGAGTTCGGCGTTGCGGAACGCGTCCACGAACACCGCATCGACCAGCGCCGCGGACGCCTTGCCCCCGGCCCCGTGGGAGAGGGTGACGACCGTGTCGAGCAGACGCGGGCGGCGGCGCCGGAACGCCTCGATCCGTTCCAGTACCCGGTCCTCGCGACCCGCGTCGGTGCTCACGTTCCGCCTCCGCCCGTCGACGTCTCGCGCGCGAGACGATCCTGCGCGATCTCCCACAGGCGGTATCCGAGCAGCGCGTGGCTCTCCTGGATGCGGTGGATGCTCTGCGAGCGGATCGTGAAGCAGTAGTCGAGGTCGTCGGAGACGGCCATCCGCCCGCCGTCGTGCCCGGCGAATCCGATCGTGAGCAGGCCGCGGAATCGCGCCTCGGCGAGGGCCGTCATGAGATCGTCCGAGTTGCCGGACGTGGACAGGGCGATCGCGATGTCGATCGGCCGGGAGTGGGCGATGATCTGCCGCGAGAAGATCAGGTCGAAGCCGACGTCGTTGCCGAGGGCGGTGACCACGGCCTGGTCCGCGGCCAGGGACCAGGCGGGCACCGGCCGTCCGCGGGCGGGCCGGCTGAACAGGGACGCGAGGGTCGCGGCGTCGGTGGAGCTGCCGCCGTTGCCGAACGTGTAGAGCCGGCCACCGCGTGCGAAGGACCGGGCCATCCGCTCCCCCGCGGATTCGAGTGCCGGTCCCCATTCGTCGATCGACGCCTGCTGCAACCGTGCGCTCTCCGCTGCCTTGCTGCGAGCGGACGCGGCGAGGTCGCGTAACAGCGGCGCGGCGTCGCGTTCGTCCGCCTCGATGAACGGATACAGGAAACTCGTCTGTTCCGGTTCGCTCACGGTGTCACCTCTCCCCCGGATCGGCAGTAGCGTCGAGCCGGGTTAGCGCCACGCCCCCGTGTACGACGAGAAGATCGTGCACGGCAACGGATTCCAGGATCGACACGTCGACGTGCTCCTCCCCGTCCGCGGTCCGCACGAGAGCGGTGGCGGTGTCGGCGCCGGGTGGGGCGACGACCTCCGCGAGCCTGCCCTCGTCGCTGCACGTCACGCACACCGCGTCGGTGTGGTCTTCTTCGAGCAGTCCGGGATGCTCGAAGACGACGTGGGTCAATTCCCACAGCAGGTGGTACATCAGCACGAATCGGCCGGTGGCCCACACCATCGGATCGTTCGAATCCACCCACAGCACGTGCGTGGCGGCCCCGGCGGGCGGGCGCGGTCCGGCACCGATCCAGATGGTGTCGGCTCCCCACGCCGCGGCGCGACGCACGATGTCGAGGACGTCGGGTTCGTCCGCGGGCGCGACGGCGAGGATCACGTCGCCCGGCCGCACCGCGACCCGGCACTGGGCCACCGGGTCCGGCTCGACCAGCGACACCGCCGGCAGCGCCCGCTTGCCCATGATCACCGGATGCACGAATTCCACGGCCACGTGGTGGGCGTGCGGTTCCCATTGCGGCGAGACCACCCACAGCGTCGCGCCCGCATGGAATCGTCGCGCCAGCCCGAGCGCCGCGGTCGCCAGGTCCGCGGCGAGGTCCTCCCCGATCGGGTTCTCACCGATCGGCGGGTTCGATTGCTGTGTCGTCGATGTCATCGCCCACGTCCCGTCTGCGCCGGATCCGCTTCCCGCCGTATCGAATCGGCGGCTCGCCGCTGCTCCGAACCGGCGGCTCGCCGCTGCTCCGAAGTGGCGGCCCGCCGCCGTGCAGAACTCGCGGCTCGCCGCCGTGCCAGGGTGGCGCCGATCGCGGCCTGTCCCAGCGACAGCCCACCGTCGTTCGACGGCACCCGACTGTGCGTCAGGACATCGAACCCACTGTCTTGCAGGATAGTTCGAACACCTTCGGTGAGCAGTCGATTCTGGAAGACACCTCCGGTCAACCCGATCGTCGTGATTCCGGCGTCGGTGGCGATCCGCGCGGCGAGCCGAGCGGTCGCGACCGCGAGCGCCTGGTGGAATCCCAGCGCCAGATCCGCGGCCGGAACCCCGAGCCGCAGTCCCCCGACCAGGCAGCGCAGCGTCCCGGTCCAGTCCAGTTCGGTGCCGTGCACCGTCATCCGCACCGGCGCCGGCTCGGCGGCGGTACGCGCGAGCGCCTCGAGTTCCACGGCCGCCTGCCCCTCGTACGTGATGCGATGACGCACCCCGAGCAGGGACGCCACTCCGTCGTACAGCCGCCCGACGCTCGTGGTGCATACGCAGCCGATGCCGGACGTCAGCTGGCCGGACACCAGGTCCCGTTCCACGTCGGTCAGGGCCCCGGCGCACGGCAGGTCGTCCAGGTGCGGTGACGTGGGATCGCCGAGACCGGCGTCGCGCAGCAACACCAGCGCGACCCGCGCCGGGGTCCGCACGGCGACGTCGCCGCCGGGCAGCAGGAAGGACCGCAGGTGCCCGGCCCGGCGCATGTCCAGCAGGTCCGGTCCGACGAGCAGCAGTTCCCCACCCCACACCGTGCGGTCGCAGCCGTAGCCGGTGCCGTCGAACGCGATGCCGAGTGCCGGCGAACCGATCCTGCCGTGTTCGGTGAGCAGCGACGCGACGTGAGCGTGATGGTGCTGGACGGTGTGCAGCGCGATGTCGTGCTCCTCGGCGTAGCGCTCGGCCCATTGCCGCGTCGCGTATCCGGGGTGGGCGTCGGCCACCACGAGTTCCGGGGTGACCCGGTGCAGCGCGGTCAGCCGCTCCACGGACGTTTCGAACGCCCGCCTGCTTTCCAGCGACCCCATGTCCCCGAGGTGTGCCGAACAGAATGCGTACTCCTGCCGGGTCAGGCAGAAGGTGTTCTTCAGTTCCGCGCCGACCGCCAGGACCGGCGGCGACGGCCGGTCGAGCAGGACCGGCATCGGCGCGTAGCCGCGCGAGCGCCGGATCGGCGACTCCCGGTCGCCGTGGACGACCGCGACCACCGAATCCTCGCAAGGCACCGCGATCGGCCGGTCGTGCACGAGAAACAGGTCGGCGATGCCGCCGAGCCGGGTGCGGGCGTCGTCGTCGTCGGTGCACAGCGGTTCGCCCGAGACGTTCCCGGAGGTCATCACGAGCAGGCGCGGCACCGGATTCGGGTGCCCGGGCACCGGCATGAACAGCAGGTGGTGCAACGGGGTGTACGCGAGCATCACCCCGAGCTCGCCGAGGCCCGGCGCGACCTCGTCCGCCACCGCGGTATCGGCCCGCTTCTCCAGCAGCACGATCGGGCGCGCCGGCCGGGTCAGTGCCTCGATCTCCTGCCGGAACAGGACACACTGCGATGCGACCGTCGCGACGTCCGGTGCCATCACCGCGAACGGCTTGTCCGGTCGCCGCTTGCGTTCGCGCAACCGCCGGACCGCGTCGGGGTCGGTGGCGTCGCACATCAGGTGGTAGCCGCCGAGCCCCTTGACGGCCACGAGCTGCCCGGCCGCGAGGGCACGCTGCACCGCTGCCAGCACCGCGTCGTCCCCGTCGATGCGGTCGCCGCCGCGTTCGGTGTGGATCCGCGGTCCGCAGTCCGGGCAGCAGATCGGCTGGGCGTGGTACCGCCGGTCGGCCGGATCTGCGTATTCGCGGGCGCAGCGCGGGCACATCGGGAACGCCGCCATCGTCGTGGCGGGGCGGTCGTAGGGCAGGTCGGTGATCACCGTGTACCGGGGGCCGCAGTGGGTGCAGTTGACGAACGGATGCCGGTACCGGCGGTCGGCGGGATCGTTCAGTTCCCGCAGACAGTCCTCGCACGTGGCGACGTCGGGCGGGATCAGCGTGCGCAGTCCCGGGGTGCGGCGGCTGTCCACGATGCGGAAGTCGCGGTCGCCGCGGGGCGTGCGCGGGACCGACGTCAGATCGAGAACGTCGGCGAGCGGCGGGGCTTCGGCCCGCAGCCGTCGCTCGAACTCGTCGAGTGTGCTTGTGGCCCCTTCGATCTCGACGAACACGCCGGTGTCGTCGTTCCCGCAGTGCCCGGCGAGGCGCAGTTCGGCGGCCAGGCCCGCCACGAACGGCCGGAACCCGACTCCCTGCACCACCCCCCGGACGGTCACGCGGCGGCGCTCGACGGCGCTCGTCACGGTGGATCCTCCCGGTCCGGGCCCCGGCCCATCAGTTCCAGTCCGGCCAGGGCACGTTCGGCGCCGGCTTCGTCGACCCGTTCCATCGCGAAACCCATGTGGATGATCACCCAGTCGCCGGGTTCGACGCCTGCGTCGTCGAGCAACCCGATGTTGATCTGCCGGCTCTCACCCACGACGTCGACGAGCGCCAACTGGCCGCCGTAGCCCTCGAGCAGCCGGATCACCCGGCCGGGAATTCCCAGGCACATACGTCAACCTCCGGGCCTCGGCCGGGCGGCCCGATCGGGTCGCCGGAGATTCTGCACGGCTCGGCGCACCGCCGCGGCGGCCGGTTCGACCGCGGCCGCGACGGCGGGTGAGAGCCCGATGCCTTCGTCGACGCACTGCGCCTGACATCCCACCACGATCGTGCGGGGCCGGCTCCCGCCCAGCGCCGCGAGGGTCGCGAACACCGAGGCCGGGTCCATGCCGTGTGCATCGACCCCGACCGTGGTGGGTGCGGTGTCGCCGGCTTCGAAGACCCGCACCGCCCCGGGCTCCCCGGCGTCGGGAACCGCGTCGACCAGGACCAGGCCGTCCCACCCGTCGAGCAGGTCGTATGCCAGGTGCATGCCGCGGATCCCGTAGTCCACCAACCGGACTCCTTCCGGTTGCGGGCTCCGGGCGAGGCAGCGCACGACCTCGGGTCCGAACCCGTCGTCCCCGAGGAAGATGTTGCCCACGCCCGCGACCAGAATCCGCACCCCACTCCTCACATGTTCCGGATCCGGAAGTAGCGCTTGAGATCCGGCAACGACTTCACTGCGACCAATGCTGCACCGACCGCGACGGCGGCGGCGACCGCCGTGGTCAGCATTCCGACGATTCTCATGACTCCTCGTTCCTCGACGGTTGCACCGGGACGTCCGGCACCGGTTCGATCTCGTCCGGCGCGAAATAGAGGTAGCGGCCGAACCATTCGTGGAGGTCGGCAGCGGGGTCGTCGGTGAGGACGACCCCGACGTGGGTCCCGCCGTCCACATCGGCGTGGACCGTCGCGACGCGCGCGAGCCGGTCGCGGAAGAACAGGTCCTGCGCGTCGGCCCGCCGGGACGGGTGCAGCCGGACCAGGCTTCCCTGTCCCACGGGCACCCCCTGCACGAGCACGGTGTCGAGTTCCGGTCGCACGCTGGTGTCCGCTTCCTCGGTCCACCAGTCGACACCGTCGGGCACCTCGGGTATCGGACCGGCGCCCATCGGATCGGCGCCGCGGCCGGGGTCGCGCAGGACGCCGTGCAGTGCCTGGAGCTCCTCGGGGGTCATCGCCTCGCAGCGGTCCACGATGTCCGCGGCCCGCGCGTCGGTGGCGCGGGCCTGCGCCTTCTCCTCGTCCGTGAGGGTCAGTACCCGCAGGGTGAGGATCTCGTCGATCTCCGTGGCGTCGAACAGGTCTCCGCCGCTCTGCTCGGCGACGCGCGGGTGGTCGTAGAGGATGATCGGCGACACCAGCACGACGGGTGCTTCCCCCGGCACGGCCGGGTCCGGGTCCCCGGCGAGCACGGGGAAACAACGCTCGTGGGTGCAGGTGCCGACGAGTGCGGCCGCGTCGGCGGGCGGTTCGAGGAGCGATACGAAACGCGCCTCGGTGGCAGCGAGGATCAGGTGCGCACCGATCAGCGACCGCCCGATCGCGTCGTCCGCGTCGACGGGCGCGTCACCGGTGTTCGTGACGGTGGCGGACACGCGGACGAGATCGCCGTCGATCGGTCCGGCCTCGACGGTCACGGTCGCGTGCACGGCGCGGCGGGTGCGCAGCAGACGTCCGGCGACCGTGCCGTCCGGTTCGGTCAGCAGTTCGGTGTCCTCCCCCGCCGGCACCGCGACCTCCGCTGCCCCGTGCGCGTTTTCGGTAGCCACCGCTACCGAAAACGCGCACGAGCACTCGACGGCCTCGTCCCACCCGACCCACGACTGTCCGACGACGACCAGCTCGGGCACGATCTCGAACCCCTCGCCGGTGCGGCGCTGCACCGTACGACGCTGAAGCTGGAGAAACCGCAGGGTCACCTCGATCACCGGCTCGGCTCCCAGCATGCGCAGCACGGTCTGTGCCGCCAGACCCGGCGGCTCGCCGAGCCCGGACGCGGCGGCTCCGGGCGGCCCGAGAACTCCGAACTGCCAGCGCGAGTGGTTCTTCCGGGAGTTCGCCCGGTACGGATACAGCAGGTAACCCTCGTAGAGGATCGCGTCGGCGACCGCACGCACCCGGTCCGTGTCGTCGTGTTGCTGCTGCCGCTCCACCGTCACGACGCCTCCGCATCCGTTCCGGCACCGGCTGCGTCGAGCAGTGCGGTGATCGTGGCGTCCAGATCGGTCAGTCCCCGTTCGGCCTTGAACCGTGCCAGTGCGGCCAGCGTCGCGTGGGTCAGGCGCGCGTATCCGCTGTCGGGGAAGTGCGCCCGCATCAGGTCACGCCATACCTGTACCGGAAGGTCGTATCGGGCCTCGCGGTCCCACGGCACCTGCTCGACCGCGAATCCCGTGGTGCCGCGGATGAAGACGGTACCGCTGAACAGGGCCAGCAACGGCACCGCACCGTCGCAGAGCGCGTGCAGGTAGCGCGAGGCCGCGACCTCGAAGTCGTACGTGCAGGCCAGTGGCAGCGTGGTCTCGCACGCGCCCTCGAATCCCGGCACCACCGTCGACGCGTGCAGCCACGGGAAGGGCGCAAGGGTCGTGCCCCATCGGTCGCGCGTGCCGAACAGGTCCGTCAGCGCGGCTTCCTCGTCGGGGCCGTAGTTCCGGCGGCGCGGTTCGATGCGGAGCTGGCACCGCAGTGCCAGTGCGTGCACGGTCGCGCCCGTGTCTTCCCGTATCCCGAGTTTCGCCAGCAGGGTCGGCGCGGCCGCGTACGGTTCGGGCGCGATGTCGACGATGCCGAACTCGAGCGCGGTCACGACGGTGCCCCCGCGTCGACCGGTCGGCTCCGCCGGGCGAGTGTGTCGAAGAATCCGTCGAGTGCGGCACGCGCATCCTGTCCGCCGTCGAAGCCCCGCCACACCCGCCGCAGCCTGCCCACCAGTTCGTAACACGCGTCGATCGGCACGAGGTGGCACGTGGGTTCACCGCGGTCCGGTACCCGTACGATCAGCGCCTCCACGTCGGGCAGCGGTGCGGTCAGCGCCGGGTTATCGGCGAGGACCGCGTCCCACATGCCCAGCGGCAGCTCCGATTCCGTGGCACCGGCAGGTCCCGGATAGAACGCGACGGTGCGGCCGAGCGTCGAATTGTGGAAGAAGAACGCCAGCCCCACCGGGATCTCCAGGTCCTCCCACCGGCCCGGCGCGAGCGTGAAGTCCGGGAACGACAGGTACCGGTCGGGAACGGCGCGGAACCGCAGGTTTGCGCCGTGATCGGTGAACAGGAGGTAGCAGGACCGGCATACGCACATCAGGTGCCGGGAGTCGAGGTCGACGACGTGCCGGTGCGCCTCGTCGAACTCGATCGCACACATCTGACACCGCTCCGCCGCGGGAACCGGTGTCGCGGCGGCGATGCGGCCGAGAACCTCGGAGACGGTGGCCATCACGCCACTCCCGTGGGGCGAGCGGAGCGACGGGATATGTCACTGGGGCGGGTGTCGGGTACGGCGAGCGACAGGGTTCCGTCGCGAACCAGCACCGGCAGGGGCTCGAGATGTTCGGCGGCACCGTCGTCCACCCGGGCTCCGGCCCTGCGGACGTCGAAGTGTGCTCGGCACCCCGGGCAGCGCAGTACCGCCCCCGCGTCACCTCCCGCTCGTCGGTGCAGCACCGCACCGGCAAACGATCCGCCGCACACGGGGCAGTGGTCGCGGTAGGCGAGATACCGACCGTCGAGGCGGCATGCCAGCACCGGCAGACCGGCAATCGTGAATCCGCCGACCTCTCCTTCCGCGAGCTCCTCGAACTCCGTTACTGCACACCATTTCCCGCTCACATCGGAACGGACGTGCGCGAACAGGGTTTCCGGACGGATGAGGCCGTGATCGTCGGGTTCGGTTTCCACGTCGAGCTCGGTGATCTCCGGCGCCGCCGCCCGCACGGCGTCGCGCACTGTCAGTTCGAGCGTGGCCGCCGACGACGGGCATCCCCGGCAGTTGCCGAGCAGCCGCAGGCGCACCACCGATCCGTGGATGTCGAGCAGGTCGACGTCGCCGCCGTGCGACTCCAGGTACGGGCGGACCGAGTCGAGCGCGGTGCGCACCCGCGTCGTCACGTCGTGCGGGTGGAGGCCGTGGACGAGCAGCAGGCTCGCGACCAGGTCGTCGCGTGCGACCGCGTCCACGGCTCCGGGATACACGGCGATCGCGTCGAGGATCCGGGTCAGGCCGGCCCCGTACAGATCCAGTACCTCGCGGACGAGGTCCTCCGCGCGGTCGCGGGCTGCCGGCCCGGCTACGGAACAGGCATCGAGCAGCGCTTCGATACGGTCACCGGATTCTCGCCACCGCTCCATCCGTCACTCTCCGGTGACCGACTGGGTCGGCGAATGCACCTTCTCGAGCGTCTTCCCATCGCCCAGGTACATGTGCACGCCGCACGGTAGGCACGGATCGAAACTGCGCACGGTGCGCATGATGTCGATGCCCTTGAAATGCTCGCGGTCGTTCTCCTCGAAGATCGGCTGACCCTGCACCGCGTCCTCGTAGGGCCCGGGTGTCCCGTAGCTGTCGCGGGGGCTGGCATTCCACGGCGTCGGCGGATACGGGTGGTAGTTGGCGATCTTGCCGTCCCGGATCACCAGGTGATGGGAGAGCACGCCGCGCACCGCCTCGGTGAATCCGCAGCCGATGCCCTCGTCCGGCACCTCGAACGTCTCCCACGTCTTGGTGCGGCCGGCACGGATCTCCTCGAGCGCCTTCTCCGCGAAGTGGAGCGCGCACGCCGCCGCGTAGGCCTGGAAATAGGTGCGGGCGCGGTTGCGTTCGAGGGTGTTGCTGCCGTGCTTCGGAATCTTCCACTCGAGCGTCACCGGCGGCTTCAACGCGGTCTTCGGCAGGTTGATCTTGACACTCGACCCGGTCGACTCGACGTAGCCGATGTTCACGAGACCGGCCAGCGCGGTCGACCACAGCCGGGCCAGCGGTCCGCCGCCGGTGTCGAGGGCCAGGTGATCGGTGCCGTCGAACCAGCGCGGCGACATCACCCAGCTGTACTTGTCCTCGAGGTCGCGCTTCTGCGGGTGCGGATTGGTGTGCTGGTTCCACGGGTGGCGGCGGTCGACCGGATTGCCCAGCGGGTCCGTCTTGACGAACATCTCCTGGTCGGTCCAGTCCTCGTAGTACGACGAGCCGAGCAGGATCCGCAGACCCAGGTTGATGTCGACGAGCGAGGTCGTCACGAGTTTGCCGTCGACGACCACCCCCGGCGTGACGAACATCTTCCGGCCCCAGTTCTCCATGTCCCGGTAGGAGAAGTTGCAGACCTCCGGATCCTGGAACGCGCCCCAGCACCCCAGCAGGGTGCGCCGCAGGCCGACCTTCTCGTAACCCGGCAGCGCTTCGTAGAAGAAGTCGAACAGGTCGTCGTGCATCGGCACGACCTTCTTCATGAATTCGACGTAGCGCATGAGCCGGCTCATGTAGTCGGTCATCAACTGCACCGTGGCCACGGTGCCCACGCCGCCGGGGTAGAGCGTCGAGGGATGTACGTGACGGCCTTCCATGAGACAGAACATCTCTCGGGTGGACCGGCTGACGTGCAGTGCCTCTCGGTAGAACTCGCCGCTGAACGGATTCAGGGACCGCATGATGTCGGCGATGGTGCGGTAGCCGTGCTGGTCCTCGTGCGGTGCGCGGGTCTTCTCGGCCCGTGCCAGGACGGACGGGTTCGTCTCGGAGACCATCTTCTCGCAGTAGTCGACGCCGACGAGGTTCTCCTGGAAGATGTTGTGGTCGAACATGTATTCGGCCGCTTCGCCGAGATTGACGATCCACTCCCCGAGATGCGGTGGCTGCACGCCGTACGCCATGTTCTGCGCGTAGCACGAGCAGGTGGCGTGGTTGTCGCCGCAGATCCCGCAGATGCGGCTGGTGATGAAGTGCGCGTCGCGCGGGTCCTTGCCCTTCATGAACAGGGAGTACCCGCGGAAGATCGACGAGGTGCTGTGGCATTCGGCGACAGTGTTGTTCGCGAAGTCGATCTTCGTGTAGATGCCCAGGCTACCGACGATTCGGGTGATGGGATCCCAGGCCATCTCGACGAGCGAGTTCGTGGAGCTGGAATCGGGAGTGGTGGCTGTCATCGAGCTGGCCTCTCTCGGAACGTCGGCTGCACACCTACCAGGTGCGGGTGGCTCCGGTCGTCAACTTCGTGCCGGGTGTGCGCCACGACGGCTCGTGGTCCAGGGTTCGTCTCGTGATCTTGCGCAGGTTCCGGATGACGGAGCCGTACATGCCGATTGCGGTGCTCGACACCAGACCACCCGGAGGTTCGTCCATGAACGGCATGAACTTGTCGGGGAATCCCGGCATCGTGCATCCGATGCAGATACCGCCGACGTTGGGGCAGCCGCCGATACCGTTGATCCAACCGCGTTTGGGGACATTGCATCTGACGACCGGACCCCAGCAGCCCAGCTTGACGATGCACTCCGGCGAGCCGTATTCGGTCGCGAAATCACCCTGCTCGTAGTATCCGCCGCGGTCGCAGCCCTCGTGGACGGTCTTTCCGAACAACCACTGGGGACGCAGCGCCTCGTCCAGCGGGATCATCGGCGCCTGATCCGTCGCCATGTACAGCAGGTAGGTGAGCGTCTCGGACAGATTGTCCGGCTGGATCGGGCATCCGGGCACACAGACGATCGGGATGCCCGCCTTGGACTTCCAGTCCCAGCCCAGATAGTCGGGGACCCCCATCGCGCCGGTGGGGTTGCCCGCCATCGCGTGGATGCCACCGTATGTCGCGCAGGTCCCGGCGGCGACGATCGCCGTGGCCTTGGGGGCCAGCCGGTCGAGCCACTCGCTGGTGGTGATCGGCTGCCCGGTCTCCTCGTTGTTGCCGAAGCCGCACCAGTAGCCGTCGTCGTGGAGTTTCTCGTTGGGAATCGATCCCTCGACGACCAGCACGAACGGTTCGAGTTCGCCGCGGTCGGCCTTGCGGAACCATTCGAGGAAGTCGTCGGCGCCACCCTCGGGTCCGCACTCGAAGTCGATCAGCGGCCAGTGCACCGCGACCTTCGGCAGACCCGGCAGCGCTCCGAGCGCGATCTCCTCGATGGTGGGTTGCGTCGCAGCGGTGAGCGCAACCGAATCGCCGTCGCAGCTGAGACCGGCATTGATCCACAGGACGTGGATCAATGTGTCCTCGGCCGCCTGCGCTTGTGGTGTAGGCATGCTGAGCCACCTTCCGGAGTGCCGGTTCACCCCTGCGCTGCCGGAGTCGACCGTCGGCCCACTTGCACAGCGCTTCTCCTATTAGGGACCCGATCGCGACGGATTGTCAACGAAGGTCCGGTTTACGATCTCGAATAACGTTCGGGCCGACGACGATCGGCGATCCAGTCGTACCACGCGGCGAGGTTCTCCCCCGTCGTCGCGGACACCGCGATCGCCTCGATTCCGGGGTTGATCGATTTCGCATGCCGCACACAGGTTTCGATGTCGAAGTCGACGTAGGGCAGCAGATCGATCTTGTTGACCAGAACCAGGTCTGCGACGGCGAAGATGTGCGGATATTTGAGCGGTTTGTCGGTTCCTTCGGGGGTGGAGATGAGGACCACCCGGCCCTGCTCTCCGAGGTCGAACAGGGCCGGGCACACCAGATTCCCGACGTTCTCGACGAACAGCAGGGTCCCCGCCTCGGGATCGAGTGCCGTGAGCGCGTCGTGCATCATCTGCGCGTCCAGGTGGCAGCCCGCCCCGGTATTGACCTGCACCGCAGAGCAACCCGCCCGGCGGATCCGTTCCGCGTCGAGCAGGGTCTCCTGATCGCCTTCGATCACCGCGATCGGACCGGATCCGGAGAGGTCCCTGATCGTCCGTTCGAGCAACGTGGTCTTTCCGGCACCGGGCGAACTCATCACGTTGAACGCGGTGACGCCACGACCGGCGAGCCAACCCCGATTGCGTTCGGCCAGAACGTCGTTCTTCGCCAGTACCCGTTGCTCGAGCGTGACGGTTTCGGTGGAGCCGGACCCGGCGGTGCCCTCGCCGTGTCCGTGTCCGTGTCCGTGTCCGTGACCGTGACCGTGCTCGTGCTCGTGCTCGTGCTCGTGCTCGTGCTCGTGGGGCACCGTGATACGCGGGCCGGCATCGTCACCGCATCCACACGTGGCGCACATGCGATCAGCTCACTTCCATCGACACGATCGTCAACTCCCGACCCGAACGGACCTCGACGTCCGCACTTCCGCACGGACACAACAGGATCGGGTCCGTCAATGCAAAATCCGCATCGCACTCCCGGCAGTGTCCGACGCCGTCCGGCGTCTCCAGATCCAGCCGCGCGCCCTCCGCGGCGGTGCCGGTCGCCGCCAATTCGAAGCAGAAGTACATCGAGTCCGGAACCACCGCACACAAAGCCCCGACGACCATGCGCACGCTACGGACGCGCCGACCGCCGGCGCGTTCGCACACCGTCTCGACCACATCCTGCGCGATCGACAGTTCGTGCATACGACCTCGCTCCGCCTGCTTCACAGGCTCGTATCCACGATAAGCCGCGCTCGCCGACCCCGATGGCGGAATCAGTCGTTCTCGTGGGAGTGCGCGGCGTGCTGGTGCGTCGCACCGATCGAATGCAGCATCTCGTGCACCGTGTCGTCGACGAGCCGATACCGCACGGCCCGGCCGTCCCGTGTCGCCGAGACCCATCCGCGGTCGCGCAGCAACCGCAGCGCGTGCGAGACGGCGGTGCCGGTCATACCGAGCGCAGTCGCGAGATCGGTGACGCGGATACCGGGCGCGTGGTGCAGGCACAGCAGCATCCGCAGACGATTGACGTCGGAGAGCAGTTCGAACCGTTGCGCCCACCGCTCGATGTCCGGGGTCCGCAGTGCCGCTTCCGCACGTCGGACGTCATCGGGATCGAACACGGGCCGGCTTTCCACGGGCCGAGTGTACGGTGCGCGCATGACCTTGTTCGATGCCGTCACCGCCACCCCGGCGCTCCTCGTCGACCGCGACGTACTCGACCGCAACATCGAACGGATGGCCGAATCCGCACGGACCCGGGGCGTGACGCTGCGCCCGCACGCGAAGACCCACAAGAGCCCCGACATCGCGCGACTCCAGATCGCCGCCGGCGCGGCCGGATTGACGGTCGCGACGGTGTCCGAGGCGGAGGTGTTCGCCGATCACGGCTTCGGCGACCTGTTCGTTGCGTATCCGCTGTGGGTCGATGCCGCCCGCGGCGCGCGGCTCGCGGCGCTCGCGGACCGTACGCGTGTCACGGTCGGAGTCGATTCGGTGGAGGGGGCGCGGGCGCTCGCCACGCACGCGGGCACCGCGATCGAGGTTCTCGTGGAGGTCGACAGCGGCCACCACCGCACCGGCGTGGCACCCGGGCACGCCGGTGCGGTGGGGGCCGCGGCGACCGCGGCGGGACTGACCGTCGCCGGGGTCTTCACCTTCCCCGGTCACTCGTACGGACCGGCCCGACCCGGCGCCGCAGCGGCCGAGGAATCCGAGGCACTGCGAACAGCCGCGGACTCGCTGCGCGGCGCCGGGATCGAACCGGGAATCGTCAGCGGCGGCTCGACTCCCACCGCCTACCTGGACACGGCCGCAACCGAACTGCGGCCCGGCGTGTACGTCTTCGGCGACGCCCAGCAGCTCGAGCTCGGCACGGTCACCGAGGAAGAGGTCGCGCTCACCGTCCTCGCGACCGTCGTCTCCGCCCGTGACGGTGTCGTCGTGCTCGACGCGGGGAGCAAGTCGCTCGGCGCAGATCGGGCGCCGTGGGCCACCGGGTACGGCCTGATCCTCGGGGTTCCGGACGCACGGATCACCGCCCTGTCGGAACACCATGCGACGGTCGCGTGGCCGGCCGGCCCCGATGTGCCGCGCCCCGATCTCGGGGCGCGGCTACGGGTGATCCCGAATCACGTGTGCAACGCCGTGAACCTGGCGGACGAGCTCATCGTCACCCGCGGCCGCGAGGTCGTCGACCGCTGGCCGGTCAGCGCCCGCGGCTGCACCGTCTGATCGGGCTCACTCGACGAGAACGGCGACCGTCTCGGCGATCAGCGCCGGCTTGTCGCCACCCTCGACCTCGACGGTGTAGGACAGGACCAGGTTCGCGCCCTTGGGGGTGCGGTCGACGGACTTGACCGTGGCACCGGCGCGGACCTTCGAGCCCACCGGCACCGGCGCGGGGAAGCGCACCTTGTTGGACCCGTAGTTGACACGCATCTTCAGGCCTTCGACGGTGAAGATCTGCGAGCCGAGGACCGGCAGAAGCGACAGCGTGAGGTAGCCGTGGGCGATCGTCGTCCCGTACGGGCCGGACGCGGCACGCTCGGGATCGACGTGGATCCACTGGTGGTCGCCGGTGGCGTCGGCGAACGTGTTCACGCGCTCCTGCGTGATCTCGAGCCAATCACTGTAGCCGAGGTGCTCGCCGACAGCGGCTTCGATCTCGGCGATGCCCTGGAATACGCGCATGTTCTGGACTCCTGTGTGGTCGGGGCCGGCGGTCGTCAGTGCTCGGCTCGTGTGAGGGTGACTCGATAGGTGTAGTGCTCGGGCAGAAAGTAGCTGACCGACAGTTCGGTCGGCGTGCCCTCCGTGTCGGAGTAGAGGCGATCCACCCGCAACATCGGATGGCCCACCTCGCAGCCCAGCTCCGAAGCGACCTCGGCGGTCGCCGGGGCCACGGTGATCGACTGTGCGGCCCGGACGATCGGATGCGGCAGGTGCGGCTCGAGCAGACCGATGAGTGTGACCTTGCTCGACGCACCCGCCGCCAGTTCCGGCGCGTCCTGCACGTACGCGGCGATCGGACCCGGCAGCCAGATGGTGGTGTGGACGAACGGCACGCCGTCGTGCAGACGGCGGAACGTCACCGAATGGAGCAGGTCCGTGTCGAGGCGCAACCGGCTGGCCGCCTCGATGTCGACCTTGCGGTGCAGCGGGGTGACGATCTCCATCGTCGTGTCCGCGGACAGCGCGAGCAGGTCCTCGATCGAACCGTGCGGACGCCCGTACCGGCGCCCGGGTTCGTTGGCGAACGTGCCGCGTCCGGGAACCCGGTACACGACGCCGTCGGCCACGAGGTCCTGGAAGGCCCGGCGCACCGTCTGCCGGCTCACGCCGTGCTGCTGCGCGAGTTCGGCTTCTGTGGGCAGCCGGACCCCGTCCCGGTACCGACCGGATTCGACGGCCTCGCGCAACTGCCGTGACAGCTGCGCGTACGCCGGCTCCGATTCTCGTTCCCTACCGCTCATGACGCGGGGATCCTACCGATCCGGGATCGTGTCAGATTCCGCCGCGGGCCACGAGCTGGCTCGCGATGACGTTGCGCTGGATCTCGTTGGTGCCTTCACCGACGATCATCAGCGGCGCGTCGCGGAAGTAGCGTTCGACGTCGTACTCGGTGGAGTAGCCGTAGCCGCCGTGGATGCGGACCGCGTTCAGGGCGATCTCCATGGCGACCTCCGAGCAGTACAGCTTCGCCATGCCCGCTTCCATGTCGCACCGCTCGCCGCTGTCGTACCGCTCGGCGGCGTAGCGGGCCAGCTGCCGCGCGGCGGTCAGCTTGGTGGCCATCTCGGCGAGGTAGTTGCCGATGGACTGGTGCTTCCAGATGGGCTGGCCGAAGCTCTCGCGCTGCTGCGCGTACGCCAGCGAATCCTCGAGCGCCGCGGTGGCGACACCGAGGGCGCGCGACGCGACCTGCAGGCGACCGGTCTCGAGGCCCTTCATCATGTGGGCGAAGCCCTTGCCGGGCTCGCCACCGAGGATGGCGTCGGCGGAGATCCGGTAGTTGTCGAAGCTCAGCTCGCAGCTCTCGACACCCTTGTAACCGAGCTTCGGCAGGTCACGCGAGACGGTCAGGCCCGGTCCGTGCTCGACGAGCACCACGGAGATGCCCTTGTGGCGCGGCGTGGCCGCCGGGTCGGTCTTGCACAGCAGCGCGATCAGGCCGGAGCGGCGGGCGTTGGTGATCCACGTCTTCGCGCCGTTGATGACCAGGTCGTCGCCGTCGCGCTTGGCGGTGGTGGTCATGGCCTGCAGGTCGGAGCCGCCGCCGGGCTCGGTCAGCGCCATCGTCGCCCGGATCTCACCGGTGGCCAGCTTCGGCAGGTACTTGCGCTTCTGCTCCTCGGTGCCGAACAGGGTCAGCAGCTTGGCGACGACCGTGTGGCCGCCCATGGCACCCGACAGGGACATCCAGCCGCGGGCGAGTTCCTCGGTGACCTGCACGTAGCAGGGCATCGACACCGGCGAGCCGCCGTATTCCTCCGGGACCGCCAGACCGTAGATCCCGATCTGCTTCATCTGCTCGATCCACTTCTCGGGGTACTCGTTGGCGTGCTCGACCTCCTGCACCGTCGGCTTGACCTCGCGGTCGATGAAGTCGCGGACGGTCTTGACCAGGAAGGCCTCTTCGTCGTTCAGGTTGTAGCTCACGCAGGTGACCCTTCGGTTTCGGAGCGGGCCACGCGGACCCGAAACTTTGTACGGCCATTTTGTGTAGTACGGCATGCCATTGTCAATGGAGGTTTCGACGAGCATCCACTTTGTTTCGAGAGTTTTCGGTGATAGGACCCGCTGCGCCTACCTATGGGGTGGCGCAACCCCACACAATGGCCGTACATTTAGCGCCGTTCCTGCCGCTCCGACTCTCCATGAGGTTCTCCGTGACTCCCGAGCAACACGTCCGCAGGCGAGCGGTGCTCGTCGCACCCGGTTCCGACGAACGCAAGGCGTCCAAGGCTCTCGCCTCCGCCGCCGACGAAGTCGTCCTCGACCTCGAGGACGCCGTCACCCCCGCGCAGAAGGACGCCGCCCGCGACCTCGTCGCCCCCCTGGTCCGCGAGCACGGCAGCCGGCGCACGGTGTCGGTGCGCATCAACGGACGCGGCACCCCCTGGTTCGAGGACGACCTGCGGGCGTGCGCCGAACTCGGCGATGCCCTCGCCTCGATCGTGATCCCCAAGGTGGAGAGCGCGGCGGACCTCGCCGAGGCCGATCGCATCCTCGGCTCGTCGAACGCCGTCGTACAGGCGCTCATCGAGACACCCGCGGGTGTGCAGCGCATCGACGAGATCGTCTGTGGTGCGCGCGTGGCGGGTGTCATCATCGGATACGCCGATCTCGGTGCCGCCCTGGGCCGTTCCCGCACCGCCGCCCCCGAGCACTGGATCTACGTGCAGGATCGGGTGCTGCACGCCGCCCGCGCCGCGGGTGTGCAGGCCGTCGACGGACCGTTCCTCGGCATCGCCGACGACGAGGCGTTCCGCCACAGCGCCCGGTGGATCTCCGACCTCGGCTTCGACGGCAAGTGGGTCATCCACCCCGCCCAGATCGACTCCGCTGCCGCAGCATTCACCCCCACGGATGAACAGGCCGAGGCCGCGCGACAGGTCCTGGCCGCGCTCGAGGAGGCCGAGGCTCGCGGCGCCGGGGCCGCCCAGCTCGACGGACAGATGCTCGACGAAGCCGTCGCCGTCGCCGCCCGCCGCACCCTGTCGAAGATCGGATCCTGAGATGACCACTCCCGCAACCGAAGCCATCGCCGTCGGCGGACCCTACCTCGACGACCTGACGGTCGGCCAGGTCTTCGACACGGCACCCGCCGTCACGCTCACCGACGGTCTCGCCGCGGCCCACCAGGCGATCCTCGGTGATCGCTTGCGCCTGGCGCTCGACACGCACCTGTCCACCGCGGTCGCGGCCGGGCCGATCGCGCACGCCGGCCTGGTCACCGATCTCGCGATCGGTCAGTCCACGCTCGCGACCCACCATGTCAAGGCCAACCTGTTCTACCGGGGCCTGCGCTTCCACCGGTTCCCGCGCATCGGCGACACCCTCTACACCACGACCGAGGTCGTCGGCCTCAAGAGCAACTCCGTCAAACCCGGCCGCGCCGCGACCGGCCTGGCCGCGCTGCGGATGAACACGGTCGACCAGCAGGGCCGCACCGTGCTCGACTTCTACCGCTGTGCGATGCTCCCGCTGAACCCGGCGACCGACCCCGCGACCGTGATCCGCACCGACGACCTGTCGTCCATCGGCCCGCAGGACGAACCGGACTGGGCGGCTCCCGTGGACTGGAATCTCGCCGAGTACCGCGAACGCGTTCCCGGCACACATTTCGACCCGTCCGTCGCGGGTGCGGTGTTGCGATCGAGCGGCGACGTCGTCTCCAGCGCACCGGAACTCGCACGATTGACGCTCAACATCGCCGCGACACACCACGACGAGCGGGTGGGCGCCGCGGGCCGCCTCGTCTACGGTGGCCACACGATCGGTCTCGCACTGTCGCAGGCGACGCGCGCGCTGCCCAACCTCGTGACCGTGCTCGGCTGGCAGTCCTGCGACCACACCGGTCCGGTGCACGAGGGCGACACTCTCACCAGCGACCTGCACATCGAGTCCGCCACCGCGCTCCCCGGCGGTGGCGGCGTCCTGAAGCTGCGTTCGCTCGTCTTCGCGCACCGCGCGGGTGCCGAGCCGGCACCGGTGCTGGACTGGAAGTTCACCGCACTCATGGCGTGAACGCCTCACCTCTCGAATCCTGTTCGGCGGCAACGCCGGAAAGAAAGGAACACTCTTGTCCTCGAATGGACGCCTTGCGGGGAAGACCGCACTCGTCACCGGCTCCGGCTCCGGCCTCGGCCGCGCATCCGCCCTGCGTTTCGCGGAGGAAGGCGCCGCGGTCGCGGTCGTCGACCTCGATCTCGCCGCGGCCACCGCGGTGTGCGACGAGATCGCGGCGGCGGGTGGCCGGGCGCTGCCCGTCACAGCGAACGTCACCTCCGATGCCGATTCCCGGCGCATGATCGACGAGACGCTCGCCGAATTCGGGCAGCTCGACGTCGTGTTCGCCAACGCCGGCGTGAACGGCGCCGGGGACGCGGCGGACACGACGGAAGCCGAGTGGGACAAGGTGGTCGGCGTCAACCTCAAGGGCGTGTGGCTGACGTCGAAGTACGCGCTTCCGCACATGATCGAGCGGCGGACCGGATCGATCATCAATCAGGCCAGCATGGGTGGCCTGATCGGCCTGCCGGGTATCTTCCCGTACACGGCGGCCAAGGGCGGCGTCATCGCGATGACCAAGCAGATGGCGGTCACGTACGGCCCGGACAACATCCGCGTGAACGCGATCTGTCCCGGGACCATCCCCACGCCGCTGGTGTACCGCTCACGCGTGGACCGCGGTGCGGCCACCGACGACGCCGATCAGGTGGCCATCGACGCGGAGGTCGCGAACCGCTTCCCGTTGCGGCGGCTGGGTACGCCGAACGATGTCGCGTCGCTGGCGTTGTTCCTGGCGAGCGACGAGGCGGACTGGGTGACCGGCGGTATCCACACGGTCGACGGCGGGCGCAGCGCATTCTGACGCCCTTCCTGCCGTGCGCGTTTTCGGTAGCGGCCGCTACCGAAAACG
>NZ_JBSFRH010000042.1:0-54199 GCF_053589135.1 Rhodococcus sp. NPDC003382 | reverse complement strand
GCCGCCGGTGCGCAGGCGGCTCCGCTTCACCGACGACGACCTCGAGCGCCTGCAGGAATGGATCGTGGCGACCGGTGCGCGCTGGCCCCGATGCGGAACGGGGCCGCGGCGATCGCGGCGGGTGATACGGCATCCATGCCGCGCACCCTAAGCCTGCGGCTCGGGAGCCGGTGCGCGTTTCCCGTCCTTCGATGCGAGGACGGTGCGCACGGGCCTCACTTGAGGAGGTCGCGGGCGGTGGTGGCGGTGGTGGCGGTCAGTTCGCGGGCGAACGAGACCTGTGCCTTCGCGAGGTCGGCGACCCACTCGATCGGGGTGGCCTCGGCGAACTTCTCCTGCAGGTCGAGAAGGCTGAAGACGGTCTTCTCGTAGGTGTCGACGGCCAGGTTGCCGCTCTGCTTGGCGGCGTCGACGATCTTGCCGTTGAAGTCGTTCACGCGGGCGGTGGTGTCGTCGACGGCCTTGCTCAGCTCCTCCGTGGCGCGGGTGGCGGCCTGGGTGGCGGAGGCGGCGACCTTCTGGGCGGCGTCGGTCGCGTCGGTGGCGGCCTTGGAGGCGGCGTCGGTGGCGACCTTGGCGGCGTTGGTGGTCTTGGGGGAGGTCATAACGAGTCCTTCTGTCGGTGGTGGAAGCGCCTCGAACGACGCTGTTAGCAAGTTAGCACGATGATTGCTAACGCGCTACCCGAGCGTCATCCGAAGACGTAGGTGCCCGGTGCGTCGCACAGCGCCGGATGTGCCGTGCTGCCCATCGACGGCGGTGCGACCAGCGCGCCGGCCCGCGAACCGGACCACACGGCCCAGTCCTCCCACCACGACGTCGTGGTGCGGGTGGCGCGTTCCTTCCAGTCCTGCGCCGAATCGGGAAGGGCGGCAGGGGTTTCCGCGTCGGGTGCGCCGACCGCCTCGAACCAGCACTTCGCCCCCGGCGGATTCACCGCTCCCGCGATGTGACCGCCGTTGGACAGCACGAACCGGACCGAGCCGCCGAGCAGCCGCACCGACTCGTACGACGACGTCCACGGCACGATGTGGTCGTTGATCGCGCCCACGATGTACGTGTCGCACCGGATGTCGCCCAGATCCAGTGTCTTGCCGGCGAGTTCGTACACGCCTTCGGCGAGTTCGTTGCGTCCGTAGAGGGTTCGCAGGTAGTGCGAGTGCATGGCCGCGGGCATGCGGGTGCTGTCCTCGTTCCAGGCGAGGATGTCGAAGGCCGTCGGCTTCTCACCCTTCATCCACCGCGATACCCAGTACGAGAAGATCAGATCCTTGGCCCGGATCATGTCGAAGCTGCCGGACATCTCGTGGCCGGACAGGAAGCCCTGGGCGCGCATCCGGAACTCGACGTTGTCG
Organism: Rhodococcus sp. NPDC003382; assembly: GCF_053589135.1. Taxonomy (NCBI): domain Bacteria; kingdom Bacillati; phylum Actinomycetota; class Actinomycetes; order Mycobacteriales; family Nocardiaceae; genus Rhodococcus; species Rhodococcus sp. NPDC003382. The sequence goes on along the minus strand of NZ_JBSFRH010000042.1, from coordinate 52,844 downwards.
AGGGTGGCCGGATCGGTCAGCAATCCGAGTTCGCCGACGTCGCGGTAGTCGAGCAGGGTGTTGAGCATGGTCAGCGCGCAGATGCGGCGGTCGCCCTCGGCCGCCAACCGCGCGGCGGCCATCGCGGCCATCGCGCCACCGAGGCAGATGGAGAGCACCTCGATGCGGGACGATCCCGTGATCTCCTCGACCACGTCCAGCGCCGACGCGATGCCCTGGGCGTAGTAGTCGCTCATGGTCACGTCGTGCATGGACTCGTCGGGATTGCGGTACGAGATCATGAACACGGTGCGGTTGTGGCGGATCGCCCACTCGACCAGGCTGCGCTCGGGCGCGAGATCGAGGATGTAGTACTTGTTGATCCACGGCGGCGCCGCCAGGATCGGGATCTCGTGCACCTGCTCGGTCTGCGGCGCGTACTGGATCAGCTCGATCAGATCGTTGCGGTAGACGACCTTGCCGGGCGTCGCCGCGAGATTCTCGCCGACCTTGAAGGCGTCGACGTCGACCTTCAGCGGCCGGCCGCCCCGGTTGGTCAGGTCGTCGAGGGCGTACCGGGCGCCGCGCAGCAGGCTCGCGCCGCCGGTCTCGAGCGCGCGGGTCAGCACCGCGGGGTTGAACAGGAAGTTCGACGGCGCGAGGGCGTCGAACATCAGGTTCGCGAACTGACGGGCCTTGCCGTCCTGCAGCGGGTCACCGGCGCCGGCTTCGGTGAGCTCGAGCGCGTACTCGCGGGTGGCCAGGTAGCTCTGTAGCAGCGAGAAGTAGGCGGGGTTCTCTTTCCACGCGGCGTTGCTGAACCGCCCGTCCCGGGGATCGACGGGCAGCGGCGGCTGCGGGTCGGCCTCGTTGAACACGCGGGTGGCGGCGGCGGGGATCTTGGCCAGGCGCGTGGTGTATCCGGTGGTCGCCGAGGCGACCTTCTGCGGATTGCGGACGGCGCGTCCGGCCACGGACGCGACGGCGGGTGCCCAGCCGATCGGATCGAGGCTGGACTTCAACTTCTTGTGCACATGGTCGAGCACGGACTCACCTCAGGTCATGGTTGGGGGATGCCCGAGGGTGACACGGACCGCAGGGACGCGCACCTTACTTCGAGGTACATGGTCACTGCAGGTAGTGACACGGCACACGGGCACTCGTCCGACCTGCGAGGGGCTGTGACGCGGTCGTAGAACTTGTTTCAGATGTGAATCACGTCACGCTGTCGGGGATTCGTCCGACTCGTCCCGAATGCCCCGTCTCCGTTTGGCGACGGTCACCTCTCGGAACGCCTCGTACATCTCCTCCAGCGACCGGCGCTGCGGGTTGGTCAGATCCGGATCCTCCCGGATCGCTTGCAGCACTGCGGATTCCTTGGCCGCGTCGGGGGAGGCGACCTGGGCCGTCAGGGTGTCCGCCGACAGGTGCAGCTGCTCGGCGATGGCATTGAGCACCCGATCGCTCGGCGCCCGCAGATTCCGCTCGATCTGCGACAGATACGGGTTCGAGATTCCCACCATCGCGGCCAGCTGCCGCATCGGCAGTGCGGCGAGCTCGCGCTGGCGGCGAATCAGCTCACCCAGGGTGGCCGGGTGCGATGCGTCGTCGTCCATGCCGCCCAGCATAGGACCGCCGCAGCCCGGAATCGGTGCCGCCGGGGCGGGGACGCCGCGCCGCCGGGCGACCGGCCGACAACTCGTTTGCGTGTATCGCGGATAATGGAACAGATCCCTGTTCTACGAGAGAGGACACCTCATGCTTGCCCGCACCGACCTGCGCGGTCGTACCCCCACCACTGCGGAGCTGAGGGGCGCCCTGCCCCGAGGCGGAGTGGATGTGGACGCGGTGCTGCATCACGTCCGTCCCGTCGTCGACGACATCCGCGACCGCGGAGCCGTCGCCGCCCTCGACTACAGCGAGAAGTTCGACGGCGTGCGCCCCGCGCAGGTACGCGTACCGCAGGCCGCGATCGACCGGGCGCTCGCCGAACTGGACCCCGCCGTGCGCGCGGCCCTCGAGGTCGCCATCACCCGCACCCGCCTCGTCCACGCCGATCAGCGCCGCACCGACACCGTCACCGAGGTCGTGCCCGGGGGCACCGTCACCGAACGCTGGGTGCCGGTCGAGCGCGTCGGCCTGTACGTGCCCGGCGGCAACGCCGTCTACCCGTCGTCCGTCGTGATGAACGTCGTCCCGGCCCAGGCCGCCGGCGTCGAATCGCTCGTCATCGCCTCGCCGCCGCAGAAGGACTTCGACGGTCTGCCGCACCCGACCATCCTCGCCGCGGCCGCGCTGCTCGGCGTCGACGAGGTGTGGGCCGTCGGCGGCGCCCAGGCCGTCGCGCTGCTCAGCTACGGCGGCACCGACGTCGACGACGCCGCGACCGAGCTCGCCCCCGTCGACATGATCACCGGCCCCGGCAACATCTACGTCACCGCCGCCAAGCGGCTGTGCCGCGCCGTCGTCGGAATCGACGCCGAGGCCGGGCCCACCGAGATCGCGATCCTCGCCGACCACACCGCCGACGCCGTGCACGTGGCCGCCGACCTGATCAGCCAGGCCGAACACGACGTGATGGCCGCCTCGGTCCTGGTCACCACCAGCACCGACCTGGCCGACGCCGTCGACGCCGCCCTCGCCGCGCAGCTCGAGATCACCAAGCACCGCGAACGTGTGACGACCGCGCTGTCCGGCAGCCAGTCCGGCATCGTCCTGGTCGACGATCTCGAGCAGGGCCTGCAGGTCGTCAACGCCTACGCCGCCGAGCACCTCGAGATCCAGACCGAGAACGCCTCCGAGGTGGCCGCGCGGGTCCGTGCCGCCGGCGCGATCTTCGTGGGGCCGTGGGCGCCGGTCAGCCTCGGCGACTACTGCGCCGGCTCGAACCACGTGCTGCCCACCGCCGGCTGCGCGCGGCACCAGTCCGGGCTGAGCGTGCAGACCTTCCTGCGCGGCATCCATGTCGTCGACTACAGCCGCGAAGCGCTGCAGGACGTCGCCGGGCACGTCATCACCCTCGCGAACGCCGAGGACCTGCCCGCCCACGGTGAGGCCGTGCGTCTGCGTTTCGAGGCTCTGCGATGAGCGGCGCACAGACCGGGACCGTGCCCGGCAGCCGCATCACCATCGACGACCTGCCCCTGCGCGAGAACCTGCGCGGCAAATCCGCCTACGGCGCACCGCAGTTGACGGTGCCGGTGCAGCTGAACACCAACGAGAACCCGCACCCGCCGACGCAGGCGCTCGTCGACGACGTCGCCGAGGCCGTGCGTGAGGCGGCGCGTGAGCTGCACCGCTACCCGGACCGCGACGCCGTGGCCCTGCGCACCGACCTCGCTGCCTACCTGACCCGGCAGACCGGTGTCGCAGTGGGTGTCGAAAACCTGTGGGCGGCGAACGGATCCAACGAGATCCTGCAGCAGATCCTGCAGGCGTTCGGTGGGCCGGGCCGTAGTGCGATGGGCTTCGTGCCGTCGTACTCGATGCACCCGATCATCTCCGACGGCACCCAGACCGAGTGGCTGGCGACCTACCGGCGCGACGATTTCACCCTCGACATCGAGGCCTCCGTCGCGGCGATCCGGGACCGTAAGCCCGACGTCGTGTTCGTCACCAGCCCGAACAACCCCACCGGGCACAGCATCCCGCTCGACCAGTTGCGGGTGATCGTCGAGGCCGCACCGGGCATCGTCATCGTCGACGAGGCGTACGCAGAGTTCTCCGCGGTGCCGAGCGCGCTCGCGCTGATCGACGAGTATCCGGCGAAGGTCATCGTCTCGCGCACCATGAGCAAGGCGTTCGCGTTCGCCGGGGGTCGCCTCGGCTACCTCGCCGCGGCGCCCGCCGTCGTCGAGGCACTGCTGCTGGTGCGACTGCCGTACCACCTGTCGGTGATCACCCAGGCCGCCGCCCGGGCGGCGCTGCGGCACGCCGAGGAGACGCTCGGGTCGGTCGCGGCACTGACCGCCGAGCGCATCCGCGTCGCCGCGGAACTGGCGCGCCTCGGCTACGAGGTGATCCCGTCGGACGCCAACTTCATCCTGTTCGGCCGGTTCGCGGACGCCCCCGCCACCTGGCAGCGCTACCTCGACGAAGGCGTGCTCATCCGGGACGTCGGCATCCCCGGCTACCTGCGCACCACCATCGGGTTGGCACACGAGAACGACGAATTGTTGCGCGTGAGTGAGCAACTCGCCGCAACGGAAATCGAGGGAACCCGATGAGCGACCGGATCGCGAAGGTCGAACGCACGACCAAGGAGTCGAGCATCAGCGTCGAGATCAATCTCGACGGCACCGGCCGCACCGACATCTCGACGGGTATCCCGTTCTACGACCACATGCTCACCGCGCTCGGCCAGCACGGTTCCTTCGACCTGACCGTCCACGCGAAGGGCGACGTCGAGATCGAGGCGCACCACACCGTCGAGGACACCGCGATCGTGCTCGGCCAGGCGTTCAACCAGGCCCTCGGCGACAAGCGCGGCATCCGCCGCTTCGGTGACTGCTTCATCCCCATGGACGAGACCCTCGCGCACGCCTCGGTGGACGTGTCGGGACGGCCGTACTGCGTGCACACCGGGGAACCGGACTACATGGTGCACTCGGTGATCGGCGGCTACCCGGGCGTGCCCTACGCCACGGTGATCAACAAGCACGTGTTCGAGTCGTTCGCGTTCCACGCCCGTATCGCGCTGCACGTGCGCGTGCTGTACGGCCGCGACCAGCACCACATCACCGAGGCCGAGTTCAAAGCGGTGGCGCGGGCGCTGCGCGAGGCCGTCGAACCGGACCCGCGGGTCAGCGGCATCCCGTCGACCAAGGGCAGCCTGTAGCCGATGGATGTCCTGTTGACCTACGGCTGCTTCCTGGTCGCAGGGCTGGCCGCCGGGGGAACGTGGTCGGCATGGAAAGCCGGCAACCAGCTGTTCGCCGGGGTGCTGCTGGCCCTGACGTTGCTCGCCGCGATCGCCGGGATCCTGAGGTTGCTGTGACGGCTGCGCCGGGCCTGCTCGGCATCCGTGGCCTTCTCGCGTCCTGGGCTCTCGCGGCCGCCGCGTTCGGCGGATTCTCGTTGCTGTTGCCCGTCGTCCCGTGGGCGATCGCGCAGGCGGGAGGCAGCGACACGCTCGCCGGATCGGTGACGACGGTGTTCATGGCGACCACGGTGCTCACCCAGCTGGCCATGCCGAAGCTGATGCGCGCCCGGGGACATCGGCAACTGCTGATCGCCGGGTGCCTGCTGCTCGGTCTGCCGTCGCTGGGGCTGCTCGCCTCGACCGCGCCGCCGGTGGTGCTGGGCATCTCGGCGGTGCGCGGCATCGGCTTCGGCATGATCACCGTGGCCGCGGCCGCGCTGGTCGCGGAACTGACCCCGGCCCGGCAGTTGGGCCGCGCCACCGGCGCCCTCGGCATCGCGATCGCCGCGTCGCAGATGATCGGTCTGCCGCTGGGCCTGTTCCTGGCCGAAAGGTTCTCGACCGCACCGGTGTTCGTGCTCGGTGCGCTCGTGCCCACACTCGGGCTCGTGGCCGCCGCACGGTTGCCGCGGGTCCGACCCGCCGCCGGCGCCACGCACGGCCGGCCTCCGCTGCTCGCACTGTTGCTGCCGACCGTGGCGATCGGTGCCGGCGCCATCGCCTACGGCGGCCTGACGTCGCTGCTGCAGATCGCGGCGGTGGGCCTGCCGGTGCCGATCGCCCTCGCCACGCTGAGCGCGTCCACGCTCGTCGGGCGGTTCGGCGCGGGATCGCTGGCCGACCGGATCGGTGCGGGCCGGTTGCTGCCGATCGGCTTGGCGCTCGCCGCGATCGCGATGGTGCCGTTCGCGCTCGTCGCCGACGACCGCGCCGGCGCGCCTGCGCTGATCGGCGCGGCGGCATGCTTCGGTCTCGGCTTCGGCATCGTGCAGAACGAGGCGCTGCTCGTCGCGTTCCGTCGCGCCGGCCCAAGCCACATCGGATCCGCGAGTGCCGCCTGGAACATCGGCTTCGACGCCGGTGCTGGCATCGGCGCGTTTCTGCTCGGCGCACTCGCGACCGCCGCGGGGTACCCGGCGGCCTTCGCGATCGCCGCGGTGCTCGTTCCGGTCCTTCCCCTCCTGGCCCGCCTTGCCGGGCCGTCCGACCCGAAACCACGACCCATAGAATCGAACCCATGAGCGCAAAGAACGTCGCCCTTCTCGACTACGGTTCCGGCAACCTGCATTCGGCTGCCCGGGCACTGGCCCGCACCGGAGCGAACGTCGAAGTCACCGCGGACCCGAAGGTCGCGCTCAACGCGGACGGCCTCGTCGTCCCTGGCGTCGGCGCGTTCGACGCGTGCATGAAGGGCCTGCGGGCCGTCGGGGGCGAGAAGCTCATCGGAACCCGCCTGGCCGGAGGCCGGCCGGTCCTCGGCATCTGCGTGGGCATGCAGGTCCTGTTCGAGAAGGGTGTCGAGCACGGCGTCGAGACCGAGGGCTGCGGCGAATGGCCGGGAACGGTCGCCCGCCTCGACGCCCCGGTGCTGCCGCACATGGGCTGGAACACCGTCGAAGCTCCCGCCGACTCGGTGCTGTTCGCCGGCCTCGACGCCGACACCCGCTTCTACTTCGTGCACTCCTACGCCGCGCAGGTGTGGGAACTGCCCGAACCCGAACGCATCGCCCCGCCGAAGCTCACGTGGGCCGAGCACGGCGTCAGGTTCCTCGCCGCCGTGGAGAACGGCCCGCTGTCGGCGACGCAGTTCCACCCGGAGAAGTCCGGAGACGCCGGCGCGGCATTGCTGCGCAACTGGGTCGGCAGCCTGTGACCGGCGCCGGCGGCCGAGGCGACGATCCACGCAAGGATCTGCCGCTGGGGAAGCTGGCGCTCGCGGTCGTCGGTTCGGCAACCGCGGTGCTCGCGCTCGTCACCGTGCTGATGATCGTGCTGCAGCCGGGTCCGGTCGTCGGGCTGATCATCGTCCTCGTCGGCATCGCCGGCGCCATCGCCGCGATGGGTGTCGTTTCGACGCGGATGACGCGCCGGGCCTACGGGCGCGGGGACGATCGCAGCTAGCCGGACCACGCCGCGGGGTGGTTCACGGACGCGACAGGCGGGCCGGATCCAGATCGAGGCGACGCAGCAACTGGGCGTTGAGCGCGACCACGATGGTGGACACCGACATGAGGATCGCGGCCACCGCGGGGGAGATCGCCACCCCGGCGAAGGCCAGCACGCCGGCGGCGAGCGGCACCGCGACGATGTTGTAGCCGGTGGCCCACACCAGGTTCTGCCACATCTTCCGATAGCCGGCACGCGACAGTTCGATGATCGACAGCACCGCCCGCGGATCGTCCGCAGCCAGCACGACCCCCGCGGATTCGATCGCGACGTCGGTGCCCGCGCCGATCGCGACACCGACGTCCGCGCGAGCGAGGGCGGGTGCGTCGTTGACGCCGTCGCCGACCATCGCGACCCGGTGGCCGCGCTGCTGCAGTTCGGTGACCTTCGCGTCCTTGTGCTCCGGTAGCACCTCGGCGAACACCTCGTCGATGTCCAGGTCGGCGGCGACGGCATCGGCGACCTGCTGTGCATCGCCGGTGATCATCGCGACCCGCACCCCGCGGGCGTGCAGGGCCTCGATCGCCCGGCGTGACTCGTCGCGCACCGCGTCCTCAAGCGTGACCGCGCCGAGCACCTGCGCGCCGCGCGCGACGTGCAGCACCGAGGCGCCGCGCTGCACCCATCCGCCGGTGACGGCGGCAACCTCGTCGGGCACCGAGAGCTGCAGGTCGCGCAGCATCGCCGGTCCACCGACCGTCGCCTCCACACCGTCGACGACGGCGCTCACTCCGCGGCCGGGCAGCGACCGGAAGTCGGTGGCGGTGACCCGCGCGTCGTGGGGCACACGGTCCTCCGCCGCCGCGACGACGGCCCGCGCGACCGGGTGTTCGCTGTCGGCCTCGACCGCGGCGGCCACGGCGAGCAGCTCCTCGTCCGTGACACCCGTGGCGGGCGCGATGCCGGTCACCTGATGGCGACCCTGGGTGAGGGTGCCGGTCTTGTCGAACAGCACCACATCGACGGTGCGCATGCGTTCGAGCGCCAGGCGGTCCTTCACCAGAACCCCTGCCCGCGCGGCGCGTTCGGTGGAGATCGCGATCACGAGCGGGATCGCCAGACCCAGGGCATGGGGGCAGGCGATGACGAGCACGGTGACGGTGCGCACCACCGCCTCGTCGAGGTTGCCGAGCAGCGTCCACACCGCGAAGGTGAGCGCGCCGGTGACCGCGGCGAAGTAGAACAGGAACGCCGCGGCCTTGTCGGCCAGGGCCTGCGCGCGGGACGACGAGGCCTGTGCGTCGGCGACCATCCGCTGGATACCCGCCAGAGCGGTGTCCTCGCCGACTGCGGTGACACGTACCCGCAGGGAGCTGTCGGTGGCGACGGTGCCGGCGACGACGGTGTCGCCGACCTGCCGGACGACGGGTTTGGATTCGCCGCTGATCATCGATTCGTCGACCTCGGCGCGGCCGTCGGCGATGTTGCCGTCCGCCGGCACTCGCGCTCCGGCCCGCACGAGAACCAGGTCGCCGACCGTCAATTCGTCCAGCGGCACCTCGCGGGTGCCATCGTCGGTGATCTTCTCGGCGGTGTCCGGCAGCATCGCGGCGAGCGCCTCGAGTGCGCCGGACGCCGAACCCAGCGCGCGCATCTCGAGCCAGTGGCCGAGCAGCATGATGACGATCAGCAGCGCCAGCTCCCACCAGAAGTCGAGGTCGAAGCCGCCCAGGCCGAGCGTGGTGACCCACGAGGCGACGAACGCGACGCTGATCGCCATCCCGATCAGCAGCATCATCCCCGGCCGCCGGGACCGCAGCTCGGCCCAGCCGCCGGTGAGGAACGGCATGCCGCCGTAGACGAAGATCACCGTGCCCAGCACGGGCGGAATCCACGCGACCCAGGGGGCGTGCGGGAGGGTGTAGCCGAACAGTTCGGCGACCATGTGGCTGAACGCGACGACCGGCACCGACAACACGAGGCTGATCCGGAATCGTCGCCGGAACATCTCCCCGTGGGCTCCGTGTCCCGCGTGCCGATCGTGACGGCCGTGTGCGGCGTCGGCGGTGTGCGCGTCGTGACCGGCGTGACCGGCGTGTGGTTCCGGGAGCAGAGTCGTCTTCGTGGCGCCGGGTTCGCTCTCGGGCTGATGGTTGTGCATCGGGCACCTCTCCGGGCTGGATGTAGGTGATCCTCTGACTGGTCGTGTACCCCCTCGGGGTATGCCACAACCGAAGATATACCCCCTAGGGGTATAAATCAAGGGTGATGATCGACGGCGCCCACGACCCCGCGCGACACCCGCCGACCCAGCAGACAGCCGCGCGTGGCATGCAGCGCGCCGCTGTCTCCTCGGTCGGCGACTGCATCGAGGCGCCCGCGCCGGCGTTTCAGTTGCATCGGTAACGAATCATTTACCTGACGGTGAGGAGCCGTCATCTTCGTCCCGTTCGATGATCCCTGTGACTGATTCGAACGTTTCGACCGTTTCCGGCGACCCCGTTCTCATCGACGGGTACATCCCGCAGATCGACCTGTCCCGGGCGTTGACCGGAGATTCGCAGGCGCGCGCGGCCGTCGGACGTGCCCTCGACAAGGCTTGCAGCACTTCGGGATTCTTCGTGATCGCCGGCCACGGCATCGACCGGGCGCTCATCGATCGGGTGCTGAGCGTGACCCGCGACTTCTTCCACGTGCCGCTCGAGGAGCGCCGGCACCTCGCCGCGCCGCCCGGTGACGTCACGCTGCGGGGGCTGCGCCTGTTCCACGAGGGCCGGGCCAGCACCCCGGGCCGCGACGGGGCCAGCGCCGATGGTTTCGCGACCCGCCTGGACTCGCCGCCCGACCTGTGCGAGCTGTTCACTATGAACCGCGCCGGTGAACCCGGCATCGCCGATCCCGCCGAACTCGCCGAGGGATACGAGGTGTGGTCGCGTCCGAACCGCTGGCCCGACCTGCCCGGTCTCGAGGACTTCCGGCCCAGCTGGCTCGCGTACTACGCCGAGCTCGAACACCTCGCCCTCGAGGTGATGCGGTTCTTCGCGCTCGGACTCGACCTCGACGAGCACTTCTTCGACGGGATGTTCGACAACCACCTGACCAACCTCTGCGCGAACTACTACCCGCCCATCACCACACCGCCGGCCGAGGGACAGTACCGCAAATTCCCGCACACCGATTCCGGCACGCTGACGATCCTGTACCAAGACGAAGAGGGCGGCCTGCAGGTCGTCGATCGGTCGACCGGGGAATGGGTCGACGTGCCGTTCGTCGAGAACTCCTTCGTCGTCAACATCGGTGACCTCATGGCGATCTGGACCAACGACCGCTGGGTCTCCACCCGCCACCGCATCCTCACCCCGCCGCAGGAGAAGTGGGAGCGCGAGCGCGTCTCGATGCCGTTCTTCCACACCCCGAACTGGTCCACGATCATCGAGTGCCTGCCGTCGTGCACCGACGCCGACACCCCGATCGCCCACGAGGCCGTGCATTCCGGCGAATACCTCGAATACAAGGTCGTCGGACTCACCGCCTGACCGGTGACGCAACCCGGCCGCACGCACTCCCCAGGAGAATCATTTTGACGACCATGCACCGACGTGCCTTCCTCGCCCGCTCGCTGGGCGGTCTCGTGCTGCTCGGCGGAGGATCCGCCCTGCTGGCGGCCTGCTCCGGCAGCGACGGCGAATCCGCCGGCGGCTCCGACGGCTCGCGCTCGCTCACGTTCCGTCTCTCGTACACCCACGGCGTCTCGTTCGCCGGCACCTACCTGGCGATCGCCGACGGGTTCTACGCCGCACAGGGTTTCGACACGGTGGAACTCGTCGAGGGTGGACCCACCGCGACCCCGACGCCCATCGATGTGGCAGTGGGCAAGGCCCTGATCGGGGTGGCGTCGTCCCCCGACCAGGTCGCGACCGCGCGCCTCAACGGCGGCGCCGGGGTCAAGATCGTCGGTGCGCTGTACCAGAAGAACCCCTACTGCGTCACGTCCCTCGCCTCCTCGCCGATCCGGACCCCGCAGGACATGGTCGGCAAGACCATCGGTGTCCAGGCGGTCAACGAAACCGTCTGGGCCGCATTCCTCGCCGGCGCCGGCATCGACCCGGCCTCCGTCCGGACCGTTCCCGTCCAGTTCGATCCCACCCCGCTGACCGCGGGCGAGGTGGACGGCTGGTTCTCGTTCGTGACCAACGAACCGGTGACCCTCGCCGCGTCCGGGCACGCCGTCACGACGCTGCTGCTCGCCGACCACGGCTACCCCCTCGTCGCGCAGGTGTACGTAGCCGACGAGTCGTCGCTCGCGGGGGATCGGCGCGCCGACGTGATCGCCTGCCTGACCGCCGAGATCGAAGGCTGGATCGCCGCGATCAAGGATCCCGACCGGGCGGCGACCATCGCGATCGAGCAATACGCACCGGATCTCGGTCTCGACGCCGCCGTGCAGAGCGAGATCGCCCACGTCCAGACCGGGCTCGTCGTCACCGGCGACACCCGCCGGTCCGGGATCATGACGGTCACCGACGAACTCGTCGCGCAGAACATCGCCACCCTCGCCGACTCCGGCCTCGACATCACCGCCGAGGACCTGTTCGATCTGTCGCTGCTCGCCGAGATCTACGCGGCCCGACCCGAATTGGCGACGGCGCTCGCCGACGTCGAGGGATGAGTACCGCCACCGCCGCCCGGCCCGTCACCGAAACCCCAACGGCGGTCCCGGCGCATCGGAGCAGGACGTTCCGGGTCGACCGCAGGTTGATCTCGGGCACAGTGGGATTCGCTGTTCTCCTACTGGTGTGGACGGGTCTGGCGCTGCTGCGCCCGGCACTGTTTCCCACCCCGGCAGCGGTTCTCGGCGCGTTCGTCGACGACCGTGCGCTGATCGCGGCCAACACCGCGGCGACCGTGCGGATCGCGGCGGCGGGCTGGCTGGCCGGCAACGTCGTCGCGCTCGCCGCGGCCGGACTGGTCGTGCTGGTGCCGCGGCTGGAATCGTTCGTGCTGCGGATCGCCGCGATCGTGTCGTTCCTGCCGGTCCTGGCGATCGGGCCCGTGCTGTACGTGCTGCTCGACGGGGACGCCCCGAAGATCGTGGTCGCGTCCCTCGGGGTGGTGCTCACCACCGTGGTGGGGGCGCTCGTCGGCCTGCGATCGGTGAGCCCGGCCGTGCTCGACGTCGTCCGCGCGGCCGGCGGCGGCCGCGGCGCGCAACTGCGTTTCGCGCGGCTGCGGGCGAGCCTTCCGAGCGTGCTGGCCAGTCTGCGCATCGCCGGACCCGCCGCCGTGCTCGGCGCCATCATCGGTGAATATCTCGGTGGCTCCGACGGTCTCGGTCCCGCCATGATGACGGCCCAGCAGCAACTGCAGGTGCCCCGCACGTGGGCGCTCGCGCTCGCGGCGACCGCCGTCGCGGGCATCGCCTATGCGCTTCCCGCGCTGGTGAACCGCGTGACGTCACCGTGGACGCGCACCGTCTCCGCGTCCTCGGTGACGGTCGGGACGACCGGCGCCGCCGGGCACCGCGTCGGGCTGCTCGGACTCGCGGGCGGGTTCGTGGGGTCGGTGGTCGTCATGATCGGGGCGTGGTGGGCGGCCGTCGAACTGTTCGACCTCAGCTCGTTCGTCGCCAAGACCCCCGACGACGTCGTCCGCTACCTGCTCACCGGCGACGACGCGACCGCGCACCGGGCCGAGGTGTTCGGCGCGCTGGGGCAGACGCTGTCGTCGGCCGCCGTCGGCTACCTCGCGGGGACCGCGGTGGCCTTGGCGCTCGTGACCGCGTTCGTGCGGTTCCCGGCGCTCGAATACGTGATGATGCCGCCGGCGATCGTCCTGCAGTCGGTGCCGCTGGGCGTGTTCACCCCCGTCTTCATGATCATCTTCGGCCGGGGGCTGTTCACCGCCGCCTTCATCTGTGCCGCCGTTACCTTCTTCCCGACGCTCGTGATGACACTCGCCGCCGTGCGGGCGGTGCCCAGCAGCATCACCGACGTGTTCGCGGTATCCGGAGCAAGCGCCCTGCGCACCTTCGTCGGTGCACAGCTGCCCGCCGCACTGCCCGCGCTGCTGGCCGCCGCCCGCATCGCCGTGCCGGCCGCCGTCGTCGGCGCGCTGCTGGTCGAGTGGCTCGCGACCGGGACGGGCATCGGGTACCTCATGCTCCGCGCGACCACGACCTTCTCGTACGACAAGCTGTGGGCCGCCGTCGTGGTGTGTACCGGCACGATGATCGTCGCCTACACGTTCGTCTCGGCACTCGAGTCGACGGTGCTCGCGCGGATGGGGGAGTGACGGAATCGCCGCGCATCCGCGGGCGGCGCAGAGCCGCCGAGCGAATAGACAGGAGCGCGCTGCCCGCCGCGCGCGGCTGTCTTCTGGATCTGCGGCAGTGTCGACCGCGGCACGTTTTCCGGGTCGAGGGCACCAGGCACTATTGTGGGCGCAGTGAGCCTGGTCCTTTTGCCTGCAGTCGACGTCGTCAACGGTGAAGCAGTTCGCCTCGTCCAGGGAGAGGCGGGTAGCGAAACCAGCTACGGCTCGCCGCGTGACGCCGCCCTCGAATGGCAGAACGCCGGAGCCGAGTGGGTGCATCTCGTCGACCTCGACGCCGCCTTCGGTCGCGGCGACAACCGGGACCTCCTCGCCGGTGTGATCGGTGAGCTCGACGTCAAGGTCGAGCTGTCCGGTGGCATCCGCGACGACGAGACGCTCGCCGCGGCCCTCGCGACCGGCTGCGCCCGCGTGAACATCGGTACCGCCGCCATCGAGAACCCGGAATGGTGTGCCCGCGCCATAGCCGAGTACGGCGACCGCATCGCCGTCGGTCTCGACGTCAAGCTCATCGACGGCCAGTGGCGCCTGCGCGGCCGCGGCTGGGTCTCCGACGGCGGCGATCTGTGGGAGACCCTGGAGCGACTCAACCAGGACGGCTGCTCCCGGTTCGTCGTCACCGACATCACCAAGGACGGCACCCTCACCGGCCCGAACCTGGATCTGCTGAGCGAGGTGGCGAACGCGACCGACGCGCCCGTCGTCGCCTCCGGTGGTATCTCGACCGTCGACGACCTGCGGGCGATCGCGACACTGGTGCCCGAGGGTGTCGAGGGTGCGATCGTCGGCAAGGCGCTCTACGCCGGACGGTTCACCCTGGCCGAAGCGCTCGACGCCGTCTCTCGGTGAGCCGATGACCGACACCGCCGACCTGTCGAGGCTGCTTGCGGTCGCGAGTGAGATCCTCGACGGCGCGGCGGAGCGGTTCGTCGCCGGTCGCGGCGCGCCCCGATCGGTCGACAAGGGTCCCGACGACTTCGCCACCGATCTCGATCTCGAGCTGGAGCGACGCATCAGCGGCGAGCTCACCGAGCGCACCGGCATCGCGGTGCACGGTGAGGAGTTCGGCGGACCCGGCGCCGGGACGGGCACGGTGTGGCTGCTCGACCCCATCGACGGCACCGTGAACTACTCCGCCGGCCTGCCCACCGCCGGGATCCTCCTCGCGCTCGTGCAGGACGGTGACCCGGTGCTCGGACTGACGTGGCTGCCGCTGGTGGGGGAGCGGTTCGCCGCCGCGGTCGACGGCCCCCTGCTGCACAACGGCGTGCCCGCCGAGCCGCTGAAGCCGGGGCGGCTCGCCGACGCGATGGTCGGCGTCGGCAGCTTCGACATCGACAGCCGCGGCCGTGTCCCGGGCCGGCGACGGCTCGCGGTCATCACCGAACTGAGCCGCCGGGTGTCCCGGCTGCGGATGCACGGCTCGACCGGTGTCGACCTCGCCTACACCGCCGCCGGGGTACTCGGCGGTGCCGTCGTGTTCGGGCACCATCCGTGGGACAACGCGGCCGGGGTGGCGCTGGTGCGCGCCGCCGGCGGTATCGCCACGGACTTCACCGGCGCACCGTGGCGGATCGGCTCCGGCTCGGTGGTCGCGGCCGCGCCCGGCGTGCACGACGAGATACTCGACATACTGGAATCGGTGACCGATTCCCGCCTCGAAGGAGAACAACCATGACCCTGGCAGTTCGGGTGATCCCGTGCCTGGACGTCGACGCCGGACGCGTCGTCAAGGGCGTGAATTTCGAGAACCTGCGCGACGCCGGTGACCCCGTCGAACTCGCCGCCGTCTACGACGCACAGGGCGCCGACGAACTGACCTTCCTCGACGTCACCGCCTCGAGCGGTGACCGCGGCACGATGCTGGACGTGGTCACCCGCACCGCCGAGCAGGTGTTCATCCCGCTCACCGTCGGTGGCGGTGTGCGCACCGTCGAGGACGTGGACCGGTTGCTGCGGGCCGGCGCCGACAAGGTCAGCGTGAACACCGCCGCGATCGCCCGCCCCGAGGTGCTGCGCGAGATGTCCGAGCGGTTCGGCGCCCAGTGCATCGTGCTGTCCGTCGACGCCCGCACCGTTCCCGAAGGGCAGGAACCCACCCCCTCCGGTTGGGAGGTCACCACCCACGGCGGTCGCCGCGGCACGGGCATCGACGCGGTCGAATGGGCCCGCCGCGGTGAGGAACTCGGGGTCGGCGAGATCCTGCTCAACTCGATGGACGCCGACGGCACCAAGGCCGGATTCGATCTGAAGATGATCGAGGCCGTCCGCGCCGCCGTGTCCGTGCCGGTCATCGCCAGCGGCGGCGCCGGTGCCGTCGAGCACTTCGCGCCCGCGGTGAAGGCCGGGGCCGACGCGGTGCTCGCCGCCAGCGTGTTCCACTTCGGGGAACTCACCATTCCCCAGGTCAAGGACGCCATGCGGGCAGAAGGGATCACGGTGCGATGACCAACATTCTGGACCCGCGGATCGCCGACCGACTCAAGCGCAACGACGCCGGGCTGTTCGCGGCCGTCGTACAGGAGAAGTCGACCGGCCAGGTGCTGATGATGGCGTGGATGGACGACGAGGCGCTCGCCCGCACCCTCGCCACCCGCAAGGCGACGTACTTCTCGCGGTCACGCAACAGCTACTGGGTCAAGGGCGAAACCTCCGGGCACACCCAGTACGTGCACGAGGTGCGGCTGGACTGCGACGGTGACACGGTGCTGCTCGTCGTCGACCAGACCGGCGCCGCCTGCCACACCGGCACCCACACCTGCTTCGACACCGACGTGCTGCTCGCCGCCGAGTAGAGCCGTCGGCAGGCCGGGGCCGATGCTCAGGACGCGGTGAGCGACAGGAGGAATCCGCCTCCGGCGGAGTCGATCCGCGCCGCGACCTTCAGGTCGGGTGCCAGGCGCGACATCCGGTCCACCAGCCAGGCACCGGCTTCGGTCGCGTCGGCTTCCGTGGGGCAGCGTGCGACGGCGACGCGGCCGCCCTTGCGGGTGAGCTGATCCATCACCCCGATGATCGGGGCGGGGTCGACGACGAAGAGGTGCTCGGCCCACGGCACCACCGGTTTCACCGCGCCCTTCTTCGTGTTGCACGCGCGGTGAGCCAGTCGTTCCTGCCCGCCCTTCGCGCCCTTCTTCGCGGTGGTGAGGGCGTCGACGCTGGGGCCGCGCGGATCGTTGACCGAGATGTCCGGGTCCACGGGTTCGTCGCACAGCCAGCATCGCCACGCGTCGCGCTCGCCCACTTCGTCCAACCTGCTCATGCCGTGAACGCTACACAGCGCGCGTGAGAGGCCCGAGGACGGTTGTGACACAGTGTCCTACATGCCACTGATCCAGATCAGCCAGACACCCGGCCTGACCACCGAGCAGAAGGCCGCCGTCATCGCCGCGGTCACCAAGGCCTACGCGGAAACCTCCGGCAAACCCGAGTCGTCGGTGTGGGTGACCCTCACCGAGGTGCCCCGCGAGAACTGGGGTGTGGGCGGGGTTCCGCTCGGCTGACCCGCGACGCCACTTCCGGTGACGGCGGATCCGGGTGCGGGCACCATAGGATCGTCGCGTGAGCACCGCGAACCTGACCCGAGCCGAGACCGCGACCCGCGCGAACGCCGTCCGCGTGCACGCCTACCGCGTGGAACTGGACCTGCGGGACGCGCCCGATCCGGCGACCACCGGTTTCGCGACCACCACCACGATCGAGTTCACCTCCACCTCCAGTGAGACCTGGCTCGACTTCCTGGGCCCGTCGGTCGAGTCCGTCACCGTCAACGGCGTCCCCGTCGCGGTCGCGTACGACGGGGCGCGGATCGCGTTGAGCGGGCTGGCCGAGGACAACGTGGTGACGGTCGCGGCGACCGGCGAGTACAGCCGGTCCGGGGAGGGTCTGCACCGGTTCGTCGACCCCGCCGACGGACAGACCTATCTCTACACCCAGTACGAGCCGGCCGACGCGCGCCGCGTCTTCGCGTGCTTCGAGCAACCGGATCTCAAGGCGCCGTTCACCTTCGACGTGGCCGCACCCGAGGGGTGGCAGGTTGTGTCCAATCAGGCCGTCGCGCACCGGAATTCGGTGCCAGGCGGGCAGCGCGTGGTGTTCGCGCCGACCCCGCCGATGTCCACCTACATCACCGCGGTCGTCGCCGGCCCCTATCATCTGGTCGAATCATCATGGAGCCGAGACGATCTCACCGTCGACCTCGGTGTACTGTGCCGGGCGTCACTCGCGCAGTACCTCGACGCCGACGCGATCGTCGAGATCACCAGGCAGGGACTGGACTTCTTCGCCGAGCACTTCGGTTACCCGTACCCCTGGGGCAAGTACGACCAGGTGTTCGTGCCCGAATACAACCTCGGTGCGATGGAGAACCCCGGCTGCGTCACCTTCACCGAGTCCTACGTCTTCCGGGGCGCGGCGACCGCGGCGCAGTACCAGGGCCGGGCGAACACGATCCTGCACGAGATGGCGCACATGTGGTTCGGCGACCTCGTCACCATGAAGTGGTGGGACGACCTGTGGCTCAAGGAATCCTTCGCCGACTACATGGGTTCGCTCGTCAGTGCCGAGGCCACCGAGTTCACCGACGCGTGGGTGGCGTTCGCGAACCGGCGCAAGGCGTGGGCGTACCTGCAGGACCAGTTGCCGACCACGCATCCGGTGGTCGCGGACATCGTCGACCTCGAAGCCGCCAAACTGAACTTCGACGGCATCACCTACGCCAAGGGTGCCTCCGTTCTGAAGCAACTCGTCGCGTACGTGGGCCGGGACGCGTTCTTCGAAGGTGCCCGCCGCTACTTCCGTGCCCACGCCTTCGGCAACACCACCCTCGACGATCTGCTCACCGAACTGTCGGCGACCTCGGGGCGTGACCTGACCGGCTGGGCGCGCGCGTGGCTGCAGACCACCGGCGTCTCCACGCTCACCCTCGAACCGGCCGGCAGCGGCGGGTTCGAGATCGTTCAGAGCGATCCGCGGCCGCACCGCCTCGCGGTCGGGCAGTACGACTTCGACGAAAGCGGAAACCTGGTGCGGCGCTACCGCATCGAGGTCGATCTCGAACAGCGCCGCACGCGGGTGGACCTCGCCGACGCGCCTCTCACGCTGCTCAACGACGACGACCTCACCTACGCGAAGATCCGGCTCGACACGCGCTCCCTCGCCACCGTCGAGGAGTCGCTCGACCGGATCACCGATCCGCTCGCCCGCGGTCTCGTGTGGTCGGCGTTGTGGAACGCCACCCGTGACGCCGAACTGCTCGCCACCCGGTACGTGACGATGGCGCAGCGCTTCGCCCCGGCCGAATCGAACCTTGCGCTGCTCAGCGCCGTGCAGAGCAACGTTCCCACCGCGATCGAGCACTACCTGCCGGAAGCGACGCGCCCCGGCTACCGTCGCGCGTGGCTCGACTCCGCGTGGGCCGCGCTGCACGCCGCGGACGCCGGCTCCGGCGCGCAACTCGCCTGGGCGCGGACGGTCGCGGCGGCGGCCGTCTACGACGACGCCCGCGCCGCGGACATCCGGGCCGTCCTCGACGGCGCCGCGCCGCCGCCCGAAGGGCTGGCGCTGGACCCGGACCTGCGCTGGTCGCTGTGGCTGGCGCTGGCCGCGACCGGGCATGCCGACGCCGCCGACCTCGACGGCGAACTGACCCGCGACGACACCGGTTCCGGTCGCACCGCGCACCTGCGTGCCCTCGCGGCCCGACCCGCCGCCGACGTCAAGGCCACCGCGTGGACCGCGATCCTCACCGATCGCAGCCTGTCCAACGAGCACCTCGACGCGACCATCGCGGGATTCCGCGCCGGTGGTCGACGAGACCTGACCGCGCGCTACGACACCGACTACTTCGCCGCGATCCGCGGGGTGTGGGACGAGCGGAGTATCGAGATCGCCCGGCGGATCGTCGTCGGCCTGTTCCCGGACACCGACACCGTCGCACTCGCCGACGGCTGGCTGGATGCGCACCCGGACGCTCCGGGGGCGCTGCGCCGCTTGGTGCTCGAGCAGCGCGACCATCTCGCCCGCGACCTGCGGGCTCAGTTGGTCAACCGACCCTAGGGGATTGCGCCGGGCCGATCAGCGATCGAAGCGCGGCAGCACCGTCGAGCAGGGCCCGCGCGCGGGCATCGATGTTCTCGCCCCGGGCGGTCAGCGCCGCGCTCAGCTCGGCGCGGCCGCGGGCGGCCCGCAACCGGGGCAGCACCTGCCGCAGCTGCGGGATGCGGTACCCGGCGAGGCGCAGCTGATGGACGATGCGCGCGTCCCGCACGTCGGTGGGGGAGTAGCGGCGCGGGCCGCGCGCCCCGGCCCGGTCCGGCACGAGGAGCCCTTCCGCTTCCCAGTGCCGCAGCGTCGAGACCCGCACCCCGAGCGCGCCGGCGAGTTCGGCGATGCTCATGGCGTCGGAGGGGTGGACGTCGTCGATCGGTTCGGTGGAGATCGCCGCCGCCGCCTCCTGCGCGAGCGCGAGGTCGCGGCGTTCGGTGTGGAGGCGTGCGTGGGCTGCGTCGAGGAGCGCGAGCAGATCCGACGCCGGGTAGGTATGCGCCGCGCGGACGATCGCCTTCGCCTCGACCGGCCCCACCCCCGCAGCCAGGGCCCGGTAGGCGCATGCGGATTCCAGGTGCTCCTCGCCGTAGATCCGGTAGCCGGTATCCGATCGGGCCGCCGGTGGCAGCACGCCGTCGCGTTCGAGATTGCGGATCTGCTGGACCGAGTACCCGGCACCGCGCGCGACGTCGCTCGTGCGCAGCCGCGAATGGCGACTTTCCACCGATTCTCCTCGCTGTTTGCGGTCCAGGTCTCCACAAGCACTTGAATGAAACACTCGAGACATGAGTATCGACGAGATCATCGACTTCGTCACCGAACCCGGCGGCGTGCTGGCCTTGCGGCCGGTTCCCGGCGACGGCTCACCCGAGATCAGCTGGGGCGACACGTTCTTCTACTACGCCCCGGACGGGCGGATACCGGAGAGGACCCAGCCGTTCGCGACGATCGTGACCAAGGACTACCCGGGTGACGAGAAGTCACAGCTGAATCGTCCGGATGCCTTCCGGCTCAACGTCTTCGCGGGGAAGGATGCGTTCACCGCGCGGACGGGCGTGCGACCGCGCGAGGCCGGCGCGCTCGCGACCGACCCGAGCGTGCCCGACCGGGTCTTCGCGCATCCGGTGTACGGCACGCTCGGGTGGCTGTCGGTGGTGAATCCGGGCAGCGGAACCGACGCCGACGTGCGGGGGTTGCTGTCGCAGGCCCACGCGCTGGCGCGGTCGCGTTACCGGCCGGGGCGCTGACCTGCCTTCACGCTCGGGGATACAGTAACCGCGCCCGGGCGTTGACCGCGTTCATCCGCGTGTACGCGGCCTGCAGCAACTCGGTGACGCCCTCGAGTTCGGAGGCGATCCACTCGATCGTGGCAGTGTTCGTCATGGCAGATGAAGCGGGTGGGGTCGGACACGTTCGGTGCGGCGACCCATCGGTAGAAGCCTCCCGGTTCTCTGCCATTGACGCATTCCGATATGGGAATATGATTGGGGCTATGGCACGAGCAGCAACGACGTCGGATGTCTTCAACGCGATCGCGGAGCCGCAGCGCCGGGAGATCCTGATGCTGTTGCGCGCGGGGGAGCGACCGGTGACCGAGCTGGCCCAGGAGCTGAGGATGACCCAGCCGGGGACGTCCAAACACCTGCGGGTGCTCCGGGAGGTCGGGCTGGTGCGGGACCGCAGGGTCGGCAAGCAGCGCCTGTACGGCCTCGACGCCCGCGGGCTGCGGCCGGTTCACGATTGGACCGGCGGATTCGAGCGGTTCTGGAACCAGAGCTTCAACCGGTTGGACAAGTACGTGCAGGAACTCGAGCAGACAACGCGAGAGGAATAGCTGATGAGCGCAACGGGACGAGGAGTGCCGGCTCGGTCCGCAACGGCGGACCGCGAGATCGTGATCGACCGAATCATCAAGGCACCGAGGGATCTGGTGTTCGAGGCGTTCACCGACGTGCGGCACCTGTCACGGTGGTGGGGTCCGGACGGGTTCACGACCACGACGCGGGCGTTCGACTTCCGCGTCGGCGGAGAGTGGGACTTCGTGATGCACGGCCCGGACGGGACGGACTACCAGGAGTGGATCTCCTGGACCGAGATCTCCCCGCCGGAGCGGATCGCGCTGGTCCACGGTGAATACCCGGGCGACCCGAGCGCTTTCGAGTCGGTCCTGACGTTCGAGCCCGACGGTGCGGCGACCCGGATCGAGATGCGCACGGTGTTCCCCACCAAGGAGCTGCGCGATCAGGCTGTCGAGCAGTACCACGCGGTCGAGGGCGGCCGGCAGACCTTGAGCCACCTGGACGCCTATGTCACCGAGATCGTCCGGAAGGCGGCGGAGGGCTGATGACCGGGAAGGTGTTCTTCAGCGTGTCCATGTCGCTGGACGGATTCATCGCGCCCGAGTCCCTCGACGACCTGATGGGCCGGCAGTGGACGGAACTGCAGCAGTGGGTCTTTCCGCAGCGGTTCTTCCGGGAGAACCTGAAACTCGGCGAGGGCGGCGAGGAAGGACGCGACAACGACATCCTGCGGCAGACGTTCGAGCGCACCGGCGCGAGCGTGATGGGTAAGCGCATGTTCGACGGCGGCGAGCAGGGGTGGCCGGAGGAAGCGCCGTTCCACACCCCGGTGTTCGTCGTGACCCACGAGAAGCGTGACCCGTGGGAACGGCCGGGCGGCACGACCTTCCACTTCGTCAACGACGGTATCGAGGCCGCGCTCGAACAGGCCCGAGCGGTCGCCGGCGACCGGGACGTCCGCATCGCGGGCGGCGGCGCCGCGATCCTCGAGTACCTGAACGCCGGCCTGATCGACGAGTTCTCGATCGCGCTGTCACCGGTGCTTTTCGGCTCCGGGATCCGCCTGTTCGAGGGTGTGGACGCGGAGCGAGTGGCCCTGGAGCCGGTACACGTGGAGTCCTCGCCGAGGGTGACCCACCTGACCTACGCCGTGCGCCGCCGGTAGCTGTGTGGGCGCCGAGTCAGCGCGCTCACCGCCCGGCCTGGTGCTCTTCCACGAGAATCTTCTTCTGCACCTTGCCCATAGCGTTGCGAGGGAGCGTGTCGACGAAGTGGATCTCCCGGGGCCGCTTGTGGATCGACAGGGTGCGTGCGACGAAGTCGGAGAGCGTCCGCGCGTCGTTCGCTTCGCCGACGACGAATGCAACGATGCGCTGACCCAGATCGTCGTCGGGGACTCCGACGACTGCGGCCTCGCCGACGTCCGGGTGATCGAGCAGTGCCGCCTCCACCTCGCCGGCGCCGATCCGGTAGCCGCCCGACTTGATCATGTCGATCGACTCGCGGCCGACGATGCGATGGAATCCTGTTTCGTCCACGACCGCGATGTCCCCGGTCCGGAACCATCCGTCGGCGGTCATCGACTCGGCGGTCTTCTCCGGGTTGCGGAGATATCCGTCGAAGAGGGTGGCACCCGTGATCTCGAGGTTGCCCAGGGTCTCGCCGTCGTGCGGCACGTCGCCGCCGGAAGCGTCCCGGATCCGGCTGTGGACCCCGTCGATCGGGAGGCCGACCCACCCGGGGCGGCGTTCGCCGTCCACCCGGGTGCTCAGCGTGATGATGGTTTCGCTCATGCCGTAGCGCTCGATGGGCGCCGATCCGGTCAACGCCCGCAGCCGTTCGAAGACCGGCACCGGGAGCGGTGCGCTCCCCGACACGAGCAGTCGCGCGGAGCCGAGGGCGCGAGCGGACGACTCGTCGGCGCAGACCCTCGACCAGACGGTCGGTACCCCGAAGTACAGCGAGCCCGCCGCAGCCGCATAGGAATCCGGGGTCGGCCGGACGGTGTGATGGAGCGGCGACCCGTGCCGCAGTGCGCCGACGACCCCGAGGATCAGCCCGTGGACGTGGAACAGCGGCAGGCCGTGGACCAGGGTGTCGTCCGGGTTCCAGTCCCAGGCCTGCGCCAGCCCGTCGAGTCCGGCGGCCACGGCCGAGCGGGAGAGCAGCACACCCTTCGGTGCACCGGTCGTCCCGGAGGTGTACATGATCATCGCGGTTCGGTCGGCGGCCGGTTCTCGGTGGGTCGACCCGGATCGGGCGGTGATGTCGACCGGGACGGTCTCGAGCGCGACGTCCTCGCGAGGGTCGCCGAGCCAGAGTTGCGCGCGGGAGTCGGTCAGGATGTGTCCACGCTCGGCAGGGCCGGAGTCCGGGGGCACCGGCACCACGGGGACACCGGCGGTCAGGCAGCCGGTGACGGCGACGATCGTCTCGAGGCTTGCGGTCGCATCGATGGCGACGGCACTCGCCCCGGCGACGCGGTCGGCCACGGCAGCCGCAGCAGCGGTCAGTTCCGAACGGGAGAGGGCCCGATCGCCGACCTGGACTGCCGTGCGGTCTTCGGCGTCGGGGGAGAGCGCGGCCAGCAACGGCCGGGTGTCGTCGGTCATGTGTCGATCCTTTTCAGGGGTCGCCGGGGACGCACCCGGGAGACCCGGGTGCATAGGGGGTGATGGATGAGGGGGTGGGTCAGTCGGAGGTGCGCTTCGCCGAGCGGCGGGGTCGCGATCCGTTCTCGAGGGGCTCGAACAGCACGGCCGTGTTGATGGTGGCGAGTTCGCGGCTCGCGGCCTCGTACAGGCCGGTGAGCACCTGCATCGATCGCGACGCGTGCCGCATCTTCGTGGTGATGTCGCTGAGTTCCTCGAGATTGGACACGAGGGTCTCGCGGCGCAACTGGGCGTAGCGGTCGGTGACGGCCCGACCCTTCTCGGTGACGGTGAAGACGGAGGAGGTGCCGGCCTTCCGTCGTTCGAGCAGGCCGAGGGTGACGAGTTTGCGGAGGTTGTACTGCAGGTTGGGCAGATCCTCCCGGTTGGTCAGTTGCGCGATCGTCGCAGTGTCCTTGGACCGTTCCTGCATCCGGACGACGTGCAGCGCCACGATCTCGTTGAACGCCAGGTCGAGGTCGGTGGCCGTCCGGATCGCCTGGACGGCGAAGCGTTGGAACCCGCCCTCGGCCTGGAGGATTGCGAACTCGAAGGACGTCAACGCGTCCTCATAGGCGTTCTCGGCGAGATGCCAGCGCCTGCCGTCGGGCAGGGGGGTGTTGTCGTCGGTCGGCTCGGAGTCTGCGCTGGTCATCACTGTCTTCCGGGGTCGGCCCGGGCTCATCGCCCCGCGACGCGGTGCGCCGCGCTGGTCAACGGTACCAAGCCCGGCCGCACAGCATCAATGAAAATTTCACGAAATTTCCATTGACTCTCGATCGAAGTTCGATATTGTGGTGTCGGACACAGCGAGTGTCACTCCACTTCTCGGATCACCCGGTTCGCGGGTTCTCATCCCGGTTGCGTCTCAGCCCACAAGATCGCGACCGATCCCACAATCACCACCTCCAGGGAGGTCATTCCATGACCGCTATTTCGCACAGTGGATCCTCGGCGGGCGTCACCCGCCAGTACGCCCCGTATGTCCAGGCGGACTGGGGTTTCGCCAATCACTGGTACCCGGCCCTGCTGTCCAGCGAACTCGAGGACGGCACCGCCAAGGGCGTCACCATCGGCGGGCACGACATTGCGCTGCGCCGTAGCGCAGGCAAGACCTACGCGGTGTCCGACCGGTGCATCCACCGCGGCGTGAAGCTCTCGGCGAAGCCGATGTGCCTGTCCGAGGGCACGATCACCTGCTGGTACCACGGCTTCACCTACGGACTCGACGACGGGAGTCTGACCACGATCGTCGGCAATCCCGACGATTCGCTGATCGGAAAGGCCCGCATCCGGACCTACCCGGTGGAAGAGGCGAACGGGATCATCTACGTGTTCGTGGGTGAGGAGGACTTCGGCACTCCGCCGCCGTTGGCCAGCGACCTTCCGGCTCCGGTCACCAACGACCCCAACGATTCTCCGGTGCCGCACCTGCTCGACGAAGGTGTCGTGATCCGTGGGATCCACCGCAAGCTGGTCGGCAACTGGCGCCTCGCCGCGGAGAACGGCCTCGATCCGGGCCACCTGCTGGTGCACTGGGACAACCAGATCCTCGTCGCCCTCGACCGTGCCCTGCCCCTCGGCGTCAACGCGCTCACCGACTCGGCGACCGAGGAAATCGACATCGAGAACGGTCCCAAGGGCGTGATGAACCGCTACGACCGCCCCGACCTGTACCAGCCGGTCCTCGACAACCCCAAGGTCAACATGAAGGCCCGCGGCACGGTGCCGCACTACTTCCGCACCTCGCTGTGGGTTCCCGGCGTCCTGATGGTCGAGCACTGGCCGATCACCGATCACGTCCAGTACGAGTTCTACGTCCCGATCGACGACCACCACCACGAGTACTGGGAGGTCATCGCCACCCGCGCCCGCACCGACGAGGAGATCGCGGAGTTCAACTTCAAGTACGACAACTTCATGCTGCCGCTGGCGCTCGAGGGCTTCAACAACAGCGACGTCTTCGCCCGTGAGGCCACCGAGGAGCACTACACCCGTTTCGACGGCTGGAACAACGAAATGCTCTGCGACATGGACTATTCCATCATCGCGTGGCGCAAGATGGCGGCCCGTCATCCGCGCGGGTTCTTCGAGTCGCCGTACCTGGACGAGGACTGACCCATGACGATCACCCCGACCGAAACGGTGGCGGCGTCCGAGGCCGGCGTCGCCCACACGGTAGACCTGACGTTCGCAGACGGCACCAGGACGGTGACCGTGCCGGCCGGTTCGACGGTCCTCGAGGCGGCGACGGCCGCCGGGGTCCGTCTGGTCAGCCAGTGCACCGTCGGCACGTGCGGCACGTGCGTCGGCAAGGTCGTCCGTGGCGACCTCGCGATGCCCGAGGACCGCGTGTTCTCGTTGCGGCAGGACGAGATTCGCGATGGACAGCGACTGCTGTGCCAGTCGGTGGCGTGCGCGGACAGTGAGGTCGAGCTCGACTACCCGGCCTCGATGCTCGACGAGTACCCGCTCGTCGCCGCCACCGCCAAGGTCGGGGCGATCACCTGGCTCGGTGAGTCGGTGGTCGAGTTCGTGCTCAAGCTGCCGAAGTCCGTCCGGTTCGCCTTCCGTGCCGGTCAGTACGTCCGGATGCGGGTACCGGGCACCGACGAGTGGCGCTCGTACTCGATGGCCTCCGGTGAGCGGGACCGCAAGAAACTCGCCTTCACCATTCGAGTCCTGCCGTCCGGGGCGATGTCGGACTACCTGCGCGACGCCGCCTCCGTCGGTGACCTGATCGAGATCGAAGGTCCCAGCGGCGGATTCGGCCTCGCGGAGGAACCGGGACCCACGTTGATGATTGCCGGCGGCACCGGTCTCGCACCGATGCTGTCCATGCTCGAGAACCTGCAGACCGCCCGCGAGGACCACCCGATCCGCTTGGTGTTCGGCTGCGCCCGGGAGGTGGACCTGTTCCACCTCGACGAACTCGACGCCCGCCGGAGCTTCATGCGCACTCTCGACGTCCGGGTGACGTGCGACGAGCCGACCTCCATCGACGAGGTCCTGACCGGGAACCCGGTCAGCGTCCTCACCGAGGACGACGTCCGCGACCCGCGCACTTCCGCCTACCTGTGCGGACCGCCGGCGATGCTCGCCGCCGCACACGACCGGCTGGTCGAACTCGGCCTGCCCGCCGAGCGCATCCACGCCGAGCAATTCCTTCCCAGCTAGCCGCTCCGCGGCCCCCCTTTTCGAAACAGAGGACGATATGAGCATCACCCGCTTGGGCGCTCTGAGCGTCGACGTCACCGACCTCGACACCTGGCGCCAGGTTCTGGTCGATCTGCTCGGCCTGCAGGCACGCCCCCGGCACAACGACAGCGATCCCCTGCTGATCCGGCTCGACGACCACCACCACCGCATCGCGTTGTACCCCGCGAACGAGGACCGGATCCGGGCCATCACCTGGGAGGTCGACAGCCTCGACGACCTCCGCGACGTCGCGGAGCGGGTCGCGGCCGAAGGTATCGACGTCGACTGGATCGACACCGGAGCGCCGGAGGAGAGACTGGCCGTCGCGGCGTTCCGGTTCACCGACGCCGAAGGTTTCCCCAACGAGGTCGTGTTCGGACCCACCATCGACCACACCCCGCTCGCCGGGGGAGGGGTGATCAGTGGCTTCGTCACCGGTGAACTCGGCCTCGGTCACGTGGTGCTGATGTGCCGGGACTACCCGGCCGCGGTCGACTTCTACACCCGCGTCCTCGGCTTCGAGCTCACCGACTACATCGTCTGGGACGGTGCGGATGCCACCTTCCTGCACTGCAATCCGCGGCACCACAGCCTGGCGCTGATGAACGAGTGCTTCAGCTTCACCGGCGGTGACTTCAACCACCTGATGATCGAGACGAAATCGCTCGACGACGTGGGCCGCGCCTATGATCTCGTCACCGGCGCGGGCATCGCACTGCAGATGACTTTCGGCCGGCACACCAACGACGGCGTCACCTCGTTCTACATGCGCACACCGTCCGGCTTCGCGATCGAGATCGGCTACGGAGGCGACACGATCGACTCCGACGACTGGGAGGTCAAGACCTTCCGCTCGCCGTCGCGGTGGGGCCACGAGCCGCAGAAGGTCGGATGAGTACCGTGACCGGCACCGAGGCCGTCTCTCCGATCGCCGATATCCTCGCCGACGAGCACCCCAGCGTCTCTGCCGTCGAGCGCTGTCTGGACCGGATCACGCAGCGCGACCGGGAAATCGGAGCGTGGGCGCACCTCGATCCGGCGCTCGCCCTCGAACAGGCACGGGCGCGGGACGCCGAGCCGCGACGGTCGCCGCTGCACGGTATCCCGTTCGGGCTCAAGGACATCATCGAGACCGGTGACCAGCCGACCGGCTACGGATCCGACCTGTGGTCCGGGTGGCAGCCCGCGCAGGACGCCGAGGTGGTCCGTCGGCTCCGGCGGGACGGCGCGGTGATCCTCGGCAAGACGACCACCACGGAGTTCGCCACCTACCGGCCCACCGCCACCCGGAACCCGCACGGACTCGATCGAACACCGGGCGGGTCGTCGAGCGGGTCCGCGGCCGCGGTCGCGGACGGTCAGGTGCCGCTCGCGCTCGGTACCCAGACCGCGGGATCGGTGCTGCGGCCGGGATCGTTCTGCGGGGTGTTCACCCTGAAACCGACCTACGGGCGGTGGCCGTTCGACGGGGTCCTGCCCGTCGCGCTCACCTTCGACACCGTCGGCGCATTCGCCCGCCATCCGGCGTGGCTGGGGGCGATCGACGAGTCGCTCTCGACCGACGGGTCCACCACCCCGCCGGCCGCGGTTCTTCCCGCGTTGCGGAACCTGCGCGTGGGGATTCTCCGGCCCCCGTGGGCGGACCGGGCCACCCCGGCCGCGGCGGCGCTGCTCGACGAGTTCGCGGAGAACCTGCGCGGGGTCGTGGCCGACGTGCGGGACGTGCCGGTGCCGGACGAACTGGACGCGCTGGACCGGGCGCACACCCTGGTCATGGCCGTCGAGGCGTCCGCCTCGCTCACCGACCGCATCGCGCGTCCGCATGTCGAACGGGTCTCCGAGCAGTTGCACCGATTCCTTCACGACGGGCGCACCGCCGCCCCCAGCGAGATCCAGCGGGCGCGCCAGGTGCTGAGGGGCGTGCGAACGTTCGTCGGGCGTGCGTTCGACGAGGTCGATGTGCTGGTCACGCTCGCGGCACCGGGCGAGGCCCCGCCGATCGAGACCGGCACCGGCGACCCGGTGTTCAACAAGCTCGCCAGCATCGCCGGGTGCCCGGCGGTCGGCCTGCCCGCCGGGCGCGGGGTCGAGGGCCTGCCCCTCGGTATCCAGCTCATCGCGCCGCACCACGCCGACCAGGGGCTGGTCCGCATCGCGACGTGCCTGACCGATCGCGTCGGTCTGGCGCATCGCTTCGAAGTCCACGAAGGGGGCCGACCGTGACCGACACTCTCGACACCACGGACGCCGTGACACTCGATCCCGCCCGGCGGGAGATGTACGAGAAGGTCTGCGCGAAACTGAATCCCGATCGATTCCGGGATCTGCTCGTCGACCTGGTGAACATCCACAGCCCGACCGGTCGGGAGCGTCCTGCGTCCGAGCACATGGCGAGCTACCTGCAGGAGAACGTCGGAATCGACGCCCGGTACCAGCCGATCTCCGAGCACACCGGCAATGCGATCGGCGAGCTACGGGGTAGCGGTGGCGGAAGCCGATTGCTGCTGTACGCGCCCATCGACACCCACATCGATCCCGAGGCCGACGTGCCGTGGGTCGGGAAGTCGTTGCGGCCCGACATGATTCCCGAGGCGAAGGTCGACGGCGATCTGGTGATCGGGCTCGGCGCCTCGAACCCGAAGTGCATGGTGGCGGGGCTGACCGAGGTGCTGCACGCGGTCGTCGACGCGGACCTGCCGTTGCTCGGCGATCTGGCGATCGGCTTCGCGGGCGGCGGGATGCCGGTGAGCATGAGCAATCGCGATCAGGTCGGGATGAGTTCCGGGGTGTTCCATCTGCTCACCCACGGCATGATGCCCGATCACGCGATCGTGCTGAAGCCGTGGTGGGCGGTGTACCCGGAGGAACCCGGGATGTGCTGGTTCAAGGTGACGGTGCGCGGCACGTTCGGGTACGCGGGCATCAGCCGCGGCACCGAGGGTTTCCGATCCTCGATCGTGCCCGCCGCCACGGTGATCCAGGAGATCGAGGCGTGGCTGCCGGAGTACACGGCGCGCAACACCTCCGGGTCGACGCTGCCGGAGGGCTGGATCTCGGCGGTCCGGTCCGGCAGTCCCGACAAGCCGGCCTTCCCGTCCGCGGCGACGGAGATCTATCTCGATGTGCGGGTCAATCCGCGGACCACACCCGGCGAGGTGCGGCATCAGTTCGCCGAGATGATCCGCGCCCTGCGCACGCGACATCCCGACATCGAACTGGACTGGGAGATGTACGGGTCCCTCCCGGGCGGCATGACCGACCCCGACAACTGGATCATCCAGAGCTGCCGACGGGGTTGGGAGGAAGTCGAGGGCAAGCCCTACGAGTCCACCCCTCTGCTGGGTGGGCAGACCGACGGCACTCTGATCCGTCGTCTCGGAATTCCTTGTGCCCGAATCGGTTACCCTTGGCCGCCGGCAAGTGCCCCGGCCGAACTCAACGAGGGTCTCGGCGGCATGGGTGTCGCCTCGGTGACCGACGTGATGATGGCGACCCGTGCCATCGCCTTCGCCGTCGTGGACACCCTGACCCGTACCCGAGAGGAACTCGACCTGTGAAACGTGTACTGAACATCGTCCCCGTCCCGGTTCCGCCGGAGGCGCTGGACGCCTTCGCTGCCCAGCTCTCCGGAGACTTCGTGCACCCGGCGTTCGAGAACGTCTTCGTCTCGGCGCGCAACGGCGGCGGCAGCCTCGACAGCGCCTACGAAACGACCCTCGCGGACGCGTTCGTGCTCGACGCGGGCTGTCGCGCCGAGGAGCAGGGCTACGTCGGGGTCTGCGTGAACTCGATGAGCGATTCGGCGCTCGCCGCCCTGCGGTCCCGGCTGTCCATCCCGGTCGTCGCGCCGAGCCAGGCCACCATGCTGCTGGCCTGCCTGCTCGGCAAGAAGTTCTCGGTGGTCACCATGTGGCCGCAATGGCACGAGCTCTATCACAAGGCTGCTCGAGAAAACGGCATCACCTCCCGACTGGCGTCGGTGCGCGACATCGGCGTCCGCCCGGATGCTGCCGAATTGCTGGCGGGCAAGGAGGATTTCGTCTTCGCGGCGCTCGAGCGCGAGGCGAAGGCCGCCGTTGCGGAGGACGGCGCCGACGTCATCATCCTCGGTTCGACGACGATGCATCAGAGCCACGCCCACCTGTCCACCGTCCTCGACGTTCCGGTGCTCAATCCCGGTGTCGTGGCCTACAAGATGTGCGAAATGCTCGTGCAGACCGGCCTGTCGCACAGCAAGCAGGCATACCCCTCGCCCGAACGGCCGCAGGACGACCTGCTCGCCGCGGTGGCATCCGTCTTCCCCTCGAAGGAGTCCTGATGCAGGTCGACACCAATCCCGAAGTTGCACAGACCATCCGAACCGGTGGGTTCGAGACCAACTACCACGACGTAGGGTCGGGTGACGGCATCCCGGTGCTGCTGCTGCACGGTTCCGGCGCCGGCGTCTCGGCGTGGGCCAACTGGCGGGGACTGATCCCGGTGCTCGCCGAGCAGCGTCGGGTGATCGCCCCCGACCTGGTCGGTTTCGGGTACACCACCCTGCCGGACCCGGTCCGCTTCGAGATCTTCGATACCTGGATCGATCAGATTCTCGCGCTGCTCGACGCCCTCGAGATTCCGAAGGTGCACGTGGTCGGCAATTCGTTCGGTGGGGGACTCGCGTTGCACCTGGCGGTCCGGCATCCGCAGCGGCTCGGCCGGATCGTGCTGATGGGAGCCGGTGGTGTGCAGTTCGACTTCACGCCCGAACTCGACGCGCTGTGGGGCTACACGCCCTCGGTCGAGAACATGAAGAAGATCATGGACATCATGGCCTACGACCGGTCGCTGGTCACCGACGAGCTGGCCGAGCTGCGGTACCGCGCGACGGCGCGGCCCGGCGCACAGGAGGCCTTCGAGCAGGTCTTCCCCGAGCCTCGCCAGCGGTGGCTGGACGCGCAGATCGTGCCCGACGCCGACCTGGCCGCGATTGAGCACGAGGTGCTGATCCTGCACGGCCGGGAGGACCGGGTGGTGCCGGTTGCGGCGTCGCAGAAGATGTTCGACCTGATCCCGAATTCGCAGCTGCACGTCTTCGGCAAGTGCGGTCACTGGACACAGATCGAGCATGCCGCACGCTTCCAGCAGCTGGTGAGTGCCTTCTTCGCCGAGGACACCGCGGGGGCCGATCGGTCATGACCGGCCAGGGACGAAGAGTCGCGGTGGTCGGTGCGGGGATCGCCGGCCTGTGTTCGGCGAAACTGCTGTCCGAGTTCGGATTCGACGTCCACGTCTACGATCGGACCCCGGACGTCGGTGGGGTGTGGAGTGTGACGCGGCGGTATCCCGGTGTCACCACCCAGAACAACAAGGGCACGTACGCGTTCTCCGACTTTCCGATGCCGGCCGACTATCCCGAGTGGCCGACCGGGGAACAAGTCCAGCGGTACCTCGACGACTATGTCGAGCACTTCGATCTCCGGCGCCTGTTGCGTTTGGACACCGAAGTGGTCTCGGCGGACCAGGATCCCGTCTCGCAGCGCTGGACGGTCACCAGCCGGAACGCCGTCGCGGGGGAGACCGCGGTCGAGGAGTACGACCGTCTGGTGGTCGCCAACGGCATTTTCTGCGACCCGTTCCTCCCGCCCTACGAGGGGCGGGAGGAGTACGAGGCCGCGGGAGGCCGGCTCTGCGCAGCCTCGGACTTCCACGACCTCGCCGACGCCGCGGACCGCGACGTACTGGTCGTCGGCTACGGCAAATCGTCCTGCGACGTGGCCGAGGCATTGAGCGACGTCGCGGCCTCGACCACCCTCGTGGCCCGTGAGGTCACATGGAAGATGCCGCGCAAGCTCGCAAACGTACTGAACTACAAGTACATCCTGCTCACCCGTCTCAGCGAGGGACTGTTCGAGCACATCGAGCAACGCGGACTCGGGCGGTTCCTGACCGGGTCGGGGCGGTTCGTTCGCAACGGGTTGCTCGGCGGCATCGAGTGGGTCGCGCGTCGGCAACTGCGGCTCGACCGGACCGGGCTGGTGCCGGAGGGCTCGTTCGAGCGGATCGTGCGTCACGCGGTCAGCCTCGCCACCGAGGGCTTCTACGAGAAGGTCGAGGCCGGCACGATCTCGGTACGGCGGGGAAGGTCCATCGCGGTGCTGGGGGAGAAGGACGGGCGGCCGGTCGCCGAACTCGACGACGGCACGGTGCTGCCCGCCGACGTGGTCGTCTGCGCTACGGGGTTCGTGCAGCGAGTGCCTTTCCTGCCGGAAGCGGTGCAGAAGCGACTGCTCGACGACGACGGCAACTTCCTGCTGTACCGACAGATCCTGCCGAACGAGGTGGCCAATCTGTACTTCGTCGGCTACGGGTCCTCGCTGTTCAGCCCGCTCAGCGCCGAGGCGGCGGCACTGTGGACCGTCAACCACATGCTGGGAGGGGCGATCCCGCCGGTCGAGGAGCGTCGCGCGTTCGTCCGCACGCGACTGGACTGGATGATCGACCGTACCGAGGGCAAGCAGGCCCGCGGCACGAACATCATCCCGTTCTCTCTCCGGCACGTGGACGAGGTTCTCGACGAGATCGGACTGAACGTCGGCCCGGGCACCCGACTGCTGCAGTGGCTGCTGCCTGC
Organism: Rhodococcus sp. NPDC003382; assembly: GCF_053589135.1. Classification (NCBI taxonomy): domain Bacteria; kingdom Bacillati; phylum Actinomycetota; class Actinomycetes; order Mycobacteriales; family Nocardiaceae; genus Rhodococcus; species Rhodococcus sp. NPDC003382. The sequence goes on along the minus strand of NZ_JBSFRH010000042.1, from coordinate 19,199 downwards.
CCGCCCGTCCTCGTACCGGCACGCCGCCCGGGAGCTGAAGCGGCGTCACTCGGTGACCGAAGAAGGGACGGTGGTCTCGACAGTGTCATGATCGTTCGGCTCGATCGTGCGACAGGGCTCGGCGCTGTCATGTCCCGGCACGCGGATCAACGAGGGATCTGCGGGTCGCGGTCATGTACAGCGCCGAGTCCGGTTGTCGGTGTCGCCACGGTCGAGGCGGTGGGTCACAGCGGCGGGAGCAGCCGGGTGCGGAACAGGTCGAGGACCTGGTCGAGTGCGTCCCGCGTCGGTTGCCCGGGTTCGTCGATGAGGTGTTCGGTGAGCACCGAGTGAGGTCCGAGGGCCGCTGCGGGATTGGCGGCGGAGTTCTCGAGCTCCACACCGACGAATGCCGGGCCCAGCTGCTCGCGCAGATAGGCGAAGCGTTCGGCACGGCAGTTCTTGTCGCCCTTGAATCGCAGCCCCAGGACCGTGAGCCCGTTGGCGCAGCGCTGTTTGACCTTTGCCAGATCGTCGGGGGAGATGTCGATCGAACGCCGCTGTCGTGCGGTGATTCCGTAGGGCAATGAAGGCTGGGAGAGCACCGGCGCCAGCAGACGGTCGTCGGTGGCCATCGCCAGGGCGAACCCGCCGGTGAAGCACATGCCGACCGCTCCGACCCCCGGCCCGCCGCATCGGCGATGTTCCTCGGCGGCCAGGGCGCGCAGCCACGAGACGACCGGGGAGGTCTTGCCGGTGGCAAGGACGGTGAATTCGCGGCTGATGCAGGCGGGAACGATCGACTCCGCGAACACACGGCCGAGGTGCAGCCAGCCGTCCACGTCGGGGTGGGGGTAGGCCTGTCCGGGCCGGCCGAACAGGTGGGGCAGCACGGCCGTGCAGCCGATCGCGGAGACGCGGCGGGCGAACTCGAGCACTTTCGGTGTGATGCCGGGTATTTCGGCGATCACGATCACCGCCGGTCCCGTGCCCTGACGGAAGACCGTGCGCGTCTTGCCGTCGTGGGTGAAGGTGCCTCGGTCGAAATCGTGCAGGGAGTCGTCCGGCATGAATCGTGACGATATCCGGATCTGTTGTTTCCTTCAGCCGGTTTGCTGGAGATCCGCCGGCGGTAGGCAGAGGCGGGCGAGGTCGTCGAGTGAGACCGACAGTTCGGTAGCCAGTGCGGCGACCGTGGTGAACGCCGGTGTCGCCAGTCGCCCGGTTTCGATCTTGCGCAGGGTTTCGGGCGAGATGCCCGCGGCGTTCGCGACGTCGGCCAGCGTGCGCCCGCCGCGCGCGCGGCGCAGGTGTTCGCCGAGGCGTTTGCCGGTGGCGAGCTGTTCCGGGGTCAGGGGGAGGCGGACCATGGGGCCACCCTACCCGAACCGGTATGAAAATACCGATGCGATCCGCTACGGTGGTATTTTAATACCGATTCTTCGACCGATGCAGGAGTGCGGATCGTTGCTGGAACTGAAGACGACACAAGAGATCGCGGCCATGCGGACGACCGGCGCGTTCATCGCCGATCTGCTCGACGACCTGACCGGCATAGCGAAGCCCGGCGTGAACCTGCTCGATCTCGAACATCGCGCGCGGCACCTCATCGAGGAGCGTGGCGCGAAGTCCTGCTACTGGGACTACGCCCCCTCCTTCGGAAGCGGCCCGTTCCGGAACGTCATCTGCCTGTCCGTCAACGACGCTGTCCTGCACGGACTTCCACACGACTATCTGCTACGCGACGGTGACGTGCTCAGCATGGACATCGCGGTCTCGATCGACGGATGGGTCGCCGACTCCGCGCGCACCGTCATCGTCGGCACGCCGCGACCTGAGGATCAGCGGATCGTCGAAGCCACCGAACGGGCCCTCGAAGCCGGAATCGCCGCGGCCCGACCCGGCAACAGACTGGGCGACATCTCGGCGGCGATCGGCGCAGTGGCAGCCGAGTACGGCTATCTCGTCAACACCGAGTTCGGCGGCCACGGCCTCGGTCGCACGATGCACGAGGATCCGCACGTACCCAACACGGGACGTCCCGACCGCGGCCTGAAACTGCAGCCCGGCCTGACCCTGGCACTCGAACCGTGGTTCGCGCAGGGCACCGACCGGATCGTCTACGACCCGGACGGATGGACCATCCGTTCCGCGGACGGATCACGCACCGCGCACAGCGAACACACCATCGCCATCACCGACGGTGACGCGCAGATCCTCACGCTTCCCGCGGGTCTCTGAACCGAGTGCGGTGCGCGGATCCGGTGGGGTGAACGCCGACCGTCGACTAGATTCGTTCGCACGGCTGGAGCCGGGTGCGCCGGCCTCGTCCCGAGCGGAGTGCCATGACCCTGATCGGCGGACTTCCGGCCCATGTCCTGCTCGTTCACGCCATCGTGGTCCTCGTGCCGCTCGTCGCACTCGGGGTCGTTCTCTCGGCGCTCTGGCCGGTCGCGCGTGTCCGGCTGGTGTGGCCCACGCTCGCGCTGGCCGTCGTGCTGCTCGTGCTGACCCCCGTAACCACCGACGCGGGGGAATGGCTCGAGCAGCAGCTCGGGGAGAGCCCGCGGATCGAGACCCACGCCGACCTCGGCGAAACCATGCCCTGGGTCGTGATCGCCCTGTTCGTGGCGGCCCTGCTGGTCGCTGCCGTCCATGTGCTCATCGCCCGTGAACGCATCCCCGCCGCCCGGGTGAGGATCGTGACCGTGATCGTCGCGGTCGTCGCCGTGATCATCGCCGTCGGCGCGGTTGTTCAGGTGTATCGGGTGGGGGAGTCCGGTTCCCGGGCGGTGTGGGAGGGGCGGGTCCCCGTGACGTCCGGATGAGCCCAGCCCGGTTTCGGAAGAAGGGTCGCCCGGCCTCCGCGGTGTTCGGCACCGGACGCACCACGTATCCCATTGCCTGCCCACCGGCCACGAATCGGTCCCGTATCGTCTTGTCGCACGGGCCGCATCCCGCGCCGCGCACGCACGACAAGGAGTCCCGATGGGGGAAGCATTCATCGTCTCGGCCGCCCGCCTACGGATCGGCCGCGCATCGTTCGAGGCCACCCGATGAGCGGCCTGTTCGACGTCGAGGGCAAGACCGTGGTCGTGACCGGCGGCACCCGCGGCATCGGGTTGATGATCGCGAAGGGCTTCGCCGAAGCCGGTGCGCGGGTCATCATCTCGTCCCGCAAGGCCGATGCGTGCGAGTCGGCCGCCGCGGAACTGTCCGCGTTCGGTGACGTGGTCGCGCACCCGGCGGACCTGAGCACCCCGGAGGGGGTGGCCGATCTCGCCGCATTCGTGACCCGGACCTTCGACCGGGTGGACGTGCTGGTCAACAACGCCGGGGCCACCTGGGGTGCGCCCGTCGACGAGTTCCCCCTCTCCGGGTTCGACAAGGTCCTGGGCCTCAACGTCACCTCGGTGTTCGCGCTGACGCAGGCGCTGCTGCCGCAGTTGCGGGCCGCGGCGACCCCGGACGGCCCGGCGCGAGTGATCAACATCGGATCGATCGACGGGATCGTGGTCTCGGGAACCGAGAACTTCTCGTACGGGGCATCCAAGGCCGCGGTGCACATGCTCACCCGCAAGCTCGCCGCTACTCTCGCACGCGAGCACATCACCGTGAACGCCGTTGCGCCGGGACCCTTCCCGACGAAGATGATGGCGTTCATACTGGACGACCCCGCGCTGAAATCCGCGGTCGAGGGCAATGTCCCGCTCGGGCGCATCGGTAGCCCCGAAGACATCGCGGGCACCGCGATCTTCCTGTCGTCGCGGGCCGGCGCCTACCTCACCGGCACGGTGATCCCGGTGGACGGGGGCATGAGCGGTACCCGCTGATTCGTTTCGCTCCCGGTGTCGGTGGCAGGCCCTTGTCAAGTGCCCGGTCGAACCCTTTGACTGGTAGGTGGACCCAGCTCCCGATCCCACACCGGACAGCGAGGATGCAGATGCCCACACATCGAGCAGTTCACGTCGAGTCGGCCGGGGGAGCACTGACCCTCGTCGACACCGAAACCACCTCCCCCGATCCCGGACATGTCCGAATTGCGGTGTCCGCCTGCGGAATCTGCGGCACCGACCACGGCTTCGTGAACGGCGGATTTCCCGGTACGACCTGGCCGCTGACGCCCGGCCACGAAATCGCCGGAACCATCGCCGAACTCGGCGCCGGGGTCACCGGTTTCGACATCGGCGACCGGGTCGCCGTGGGATGGTTCGGCGGCCACTGCAACGAGTGCGTTCCCTGCCGCCGAGGAATATTCATCCACTGCGAAAAGCTGCAGGTGCCGAGTTGGCACTATCCGGGCGGTTACGCCGAGTCGGCGACGGTGCCCGTCACTGCGCTCGCCCGGATTCCGGACGAACTGTCGTTCTCGGAGGCCGCCCCCATGGGTTGCGCCGGCGTCACCACCTACAACGCACTGCGCAAGACCCGGGCACTACCCGGCGACCGGGTCGCGGTCCTGGGACTCGGCGGTCTCGGTCACCTGGGAGTGCAGTTCGCCCGCGCGATGGGATTCGAGACCGTTGCCATCGCGCGCGGCGCCGGCAAACGGGACGACGCCCTGGAGCTGGGGGCCCATCACTACGTGGACTCCTCGGCGGGCGACGTGGCGGAGGCGTTGCAGGCACTCGGTGGCGTGTCGGTGGTGCTGGCCACCGCGGCGAACTCCGCGGCGATGGCCGCGACGGTCGGTGGGTTGCAGCCGCAGGGCGAACTCGTCGTCGTCGGCGCGACGGTCGATCCGCTGCCGATCAATCCTCTGCAGCTGATCATGCCCGGGCTGAGTGTGACCGGTCACCCGTCCGGGACGGCACGCGATGTCGAGGAGACGATGCGATTCGCGGTACAGACCGGAGTGCGCGCTCGCATCGAGGAATGTCCCCTGTCCGAGGCAGCGCAGGCGTACGCCGTCGCCGAGGAGGGACGCGCGCGCTATCGCATGGTGCTCACCATGTGAGCACAACTGCCCTAAGCCCTGCCGGTCCCCTCGGCGAGCCCCTTGTCCAGCTGTGCGACGAGCACCTTGCCGAGTTCGGTGAGGGCGCGCAGCTGATCGTCGTCCAGCCCGTCGAACACCAGCCGGCGCACCGTCTCGACGTGGGACGGCGCCGCCTCGACGACCTTCTCGTAGCCGCTGTCGGTCAGTACCGCGTACGAGCCGCGGCTGCCCGGAATCGGCTCGCGGTACACCCAGCTGCGCTTGGCGAGGCGGGTGACCACGTGGGACAGCCGCGACAGCGACGCATTCACCGATTCCGCGAGGACGGACAACTGGGCGCGCCGGTCCGGTGCCTCCGACAGCAGCGCGAGGGTGAAGTACTCGAAGTGCGTCAGATCGGAGTCGCGCTGGGTCTGGGTGTCCAGGGCGGCGGGCAACCGGGTGATCACCGACACCAGCAATCGCCAGGCGGCCTGCTCGTTCGGGTCGAGCCAGCGGGGACTGTCGCTGCCCATGAATGTGTCCTCGCTTCCGTCGTCACTACCCGTCCAGCCTGCCAAAGAGACGGGTGCTCGCGCGCGGCGGGCCGCTCCGATCACTTCGGATCGGTGTCGTCCGCGCGGCAGATCATCACGGGCCGCTCCGCGCGGTGAAGAAGATTCTGACTCGTCGAACCGAGCAGGGCACCGGCGATGCGGCCCCGGCCGCGGCTGCCGACGACCACGAGCTGGGCGTCGTCCAGGACCCGCAGCAGCTCGCGTGGCGCGGATCCGCGCGTCGATACCTCCTCGACCGCCACGTCGGGGAAGCGCTGCCGGTAAGGGGCGAGAATCTCGCGCAACTTCGACGCCTGCTCGCCTGCCACGGCGTCCCAGTCGACGAGGAGCGTCGCCGGACCCACGATCGGCATCGAGTCGGTGATCACGGTGTCGGCGGCGAATTCGCCGGTCCAGGTGCGGACCGCGGTGACGGGTGCGCCCGTCAGTTCGGCGAAGCCGAATGCGGTTTCGGTCGCGTTCGCGGATGTCGACGTGCCGTCCACGCCGACGACGATCGGGCGGGTGTCCGGTCCCGGATCGGCCGGGTCGCCGCGCCACACCACGACCGGGCACGGCGCGCGGCCGGCCACCCGGGACGCGGTGGAGCCGAGCAGCCACCGCTCGACCGACCCGCGACCGGTCGCGCCGACGACGATGAGCGACGCGTCCTTCGCGGCCGTGAGCAGGGTCGTCGCGGGGGCCTCCTCGTCGAGCAGCGTCGTCAGCTGCGCCTCGGGTGCGTGCTCCCGGACGGCGGCGACCGTCTCGGAGAGGATGCGGGTGCCGTCCTCGGTCAGGCTGTCCGCCAGTTGCTGGGAGAGTGTCGGATCGCCGATGCCGAGCAGACGCGTGGGGTGCGATGTCGAATGCACCAGTTGCAGTGACCGGCCCAGCTTCCCGGCGACCGCTGCGGCCCATTTCGCGGCGCCGAGCGAGGTGTCGGATCCGTCGATGCCGACCGCGATGTGTGTTCCGGTGTTCACGAATGTCATGCCTTCCTCGCCTTCGGCCGATGGTCAGCTGTCGTGCGAACATGCGTGGCGATCGAGCGTCTACGTAAATCTGATACTTCCTGCCGCTGACGTGGCAGGCGGTGAAGATCCACGTTTCTCACGGCTACCCACCACACCATCGTGCGATGTTGCGGGCTCGACCGTGTCCCACACCGACGCTTCGGGTGCAGGACAATTCCTCGATTGTGTCACCCCCTTCGGGGGTGTCGCGGCGGGAACACTGCGGCGGACCCGGCGATGCCGAGGCCTGCGCGGGGTCGGGCCGGTCTTGTCCCGGCATTTCCGGACCGGGGCGTGCACCGCGGTTCGGATCTCGACGCTCCCACTGCGGGTGCGGACCGCCGCAGCGCGCCCCGACAACGCCCGTGCGGCGAGGTTCACCGCCGCCACATGATCACGATTCCCACCCACCTTGCACGCCTCGCACCATGCCGTGTGATAGCCACCGGGGCGGGTCAGCGGCTCATCACAGCCCGGACACCGTGCCGACGATCCCCGCGCCGGCACCGACACCACCACCACACCCACTCGGGCCGCGGTGTGGGCCAGGGCATCGACGGTCTTGCGGCGGGCGGACTGCGCCGCCCGATTGTTGTTGCACCGGCCGCGCCTGCGAGCCTCCAGGGTGGTCAGGTCCTCCACCGCGATCACCGTCGCCTGCGAGGCAGCGGCGTGGTCGACGATCTGGCGGGCGAAATGAAACGCCAGTTCCCGGTTGATCCTGGCGCGTTTCACACCGATCGCGAGACGATTGTCGTCGAGGACCTCGATTTTCGCCTCCAGCTCCGCCCGCACCCGGGGCGAGGCGTTCTCGGCGAGCCGGCGCAGCCGGGCGGCCTTGCGGTGCAGGAATTGGCCTTCTGTCTGGAGGCGGGCGAGTGTGATGCCGAGACCACGATCGTCGTAGGTGAAGCCCCGAAAGTCGGAGACCAACCCGTCGCCGGTGTCGGTGACCACGGCGGCGGCGCCGAGGGTGGCCGGTGACCAATCCACCCCCACCGCGACCGTGCCCGCCGCGAGGTCGCCGGCGGGGACGGCTTCGGTGGCGGCGCACCGCAGCAACAGACCCCGCCCGTCGAGGGTCAGGGTCGGCAGATGCCACTGTGTGATCGTCCGGCCGTGCAGGTGCGGGGGGAGCGCGGCGGTCATCCGCACCGGGCGCCACTGCGCCCGCCCGGTCGGGGCGGCGGTGGTGGGCAGCTTCACCGTCAGCACCATGATGTCGCCGGTGACGGTGAGCCGGGCGAGTTGTGTGTCGGCGGCCGAGAGCCGGGCCATCGCACCGACCCGCGGCGGGGTTTGGATGTCGGTGATCCGCAACCGTGTGGGTTGTGCTGCGTCCCACATCGCGTCGCCGGACGTTGCCTCGCCGACGTGGCGGGTCCGGGCGAGCAGTTGACGGCGCACACCCCGCGCGAACCCCGCCGGCACATACTCCGCAGCACACTCCGGTGCGGCGATGCGTCCGGTGACGGGATCGAACCGGGCCGACAGCGCCGCGATCGCCGCATCCCGATACGCCAGGGTCCGCAGGGTCGCGGTGGCCTGGGCGGTGACCACCCGCGTCACCCGCGACGGCACGTACACCCCGCCGGGATAGATGGGGGTCCAGCCCAGACGCGCCGCCGCGACGTGCCCGTGCTTCGGCAGTGCCCGGCCGTCGCGGTCACGGCCGGCGGCCAGGGTGTCGAAGGTGTCCGGGTGCCACAGGCGGGTGAGCAGTTCGGTTTCGGCGCCGGTGATCAGGTCGAGCAGCCATGCGATGCGAATATCGAGGTCGTCGAGTCCGATCTGCTCGCCGGTGCTGTCGTCGACCGCCGCGTACGGGCGGGTGGTGAACGCGAACGGGCGCCGGCCCATCGGTGCGGTGTTGCTCATCCGTTCACCCCCGCCCCGTGTCGTCGTCGATCGGTTCCTGCCGGAAACATCTCGTCGTGCTCGACCGCGGCTCCGACCGTAGCGTCGGGCACCGACAGACTCGGTTCGGTCCGCGTCCCGACCGGGTCGGGGTGTGTGCCGGCGCGGTGACCGACCCTTGCGATGCGTGCCGATCCCGCTCCTCCGGGACACGCAGCAAGGCAACAGGAAGAATCGGAGAGTATGACGGAGTATCGGATTTCTCGTCGACTGTTGTGAGCCTGCCGCGACACGAGTTGAGACTATCTCTCGCATGGCTCTTCTCGCGGCGTTCATTGTGGTGACGACCCTCGTCGTGATGACGACCGGGAAGGCCCCTGCGGTGCTGGCATTGGCCACGGCACTGGTCGTCGCGGGCCTGGCCGGGATTGCCACTCCGGCCGAACTGTTCGCGGGGTTGAGCAACAGCGGCGTCATCACGATCGCGGCGATGCTCGTCATCGCGAAAGGCGTCCTGCGGACCGGGGCGGTTTCCCGCGTCACCCATCTGCTGCTGTCCGGGGTTCGCACCTCGGGTCAGGTGCTGCGCCGGTTGATTCCGTCGGTCGGGGTCGTCTCGGCGCTGATCAACACGACCCCGATCGTGGCGATGCTCATCCCGGCCACGAAGGAACTCGAGCAGCGGTCCCGGATCCCGGCGCGCGGAATCCTGCTGCCGGTGGCGCACGCGACGACCCTGGCGGGGTCGGCGACGCTGATCGGAACCAGTTCGAATCTGCTCATCGCCGGGCTCGCCGAGCCGGCCGGGGTGCGGGTGTCGATGTTCTCGTTCGTGCCCATCGCGGTGCCCGTGGCCGTCGTTGGCTGGCTGGTGCTGACGGTCACCGCACCCTTGCTGCTCGGTGGACGGGTCGCCGAGGGCGAACGCGACCTGTCGTGGCAGGCCGAGATCCCGATCTCGGCGCGGGCGCTTGCCGTCGGCCGCACCGCATCCCGGCTCGACGTCCGTTCCACGGCGGAGTACGAACTCGTGGAGATCCGCCGCTGGGGCGACCCCGTGGACATCGACAGCCCGCTCGAGCCGGGCGACGTCCTGGTGTACCGGGCGACCGAGGCCGGTGTCCGGATGCTGTGGTCGAACCCGGTTTTCGGCCTCGTTCCGCAGCGGTTGTTCCGCGTGGCCATCGCCACCAACGAGGGCCGGTCGGTGCGCGACCTCGAGGAGCACGAGGACATCCTGGTGATCGCCGCGCAGACCGATCGGCTGCTGCGTGAGGCTCCCGCGCAACCCGGTGGGCTGTGCCTGGTCACCGCGGAATCGGCCGACTCGCTCGCGGACAACTCCCTGGTCGCGGTGTGGCGGGAGCTGTCCGGCAAGGCGCCGCAGGCCGCGAAGACGTGGATCGCCGTGAGCATCCTGGCCGCCACCATCGCCGCGGCGTCGTCCGGCGTCCTCGCGGTCGAACTCGTCGCGACCGCCGGCGCCGTCCTGATGGTGCTGACCGGGGTGTTGACGCCGAGATCGGCCGTGCGCGCCCTGAACTGGAACATCCTGGCGATCATCGCCGGATCGGTGGGGCTGGGCACGATCGTCGTGCGCAGCGGCCTCGGGGACTACATCTCCGACGCCGTTCTCACCCTGGCGGCCGGGAACGTCGCGTTGATCGTGCTGGTGTTCGTCGTCGGCACCACGGTGTTGACGAACGTGGTGACCAACGCCGCCGCCGCGGCCATCCTGACCCCGATCGCCCTGCAGATCGCCGCGACCACGGACCTGGATCCGGTGCTGCTGCTCACGCTGATCGGCACGTGCATCTCGTTCACCTTCCTCAACCCGTACAGCCACCAGACGAACCTCATGGTGTTGCGCCCGGGCGGGTACTCGACGGCGACGTTCGTGCGGTTCGGGATCCCGCTGACGCTGGCGGTCGCCGCGTCGGCGGTGGGGGTGGGCTGGGCGCTGCTCACGTTCACGGGCTGACGCGGACGGTCCGGCCGGTCGGAGGCGCCCGGTACGACGGTCGGTGCACCGATATTTCGGTACGCCCGCCGTCATTTCGGTCTTCTCCGGTGTGAGCACGCTCGCGGCGGTGGGGAATGAACTTGGCGATCCGCTCGTTGCACCCCTATGATGGTTGAAGCTTCAACTTTTAGGAGTGTCATGAGCACCATGCCCGCCCTGTTCCTGAGCCACGGCGCCCCGCCGCTCGTCGACAGCGAACTGTGGGTGTCCCAGCTGCAGCGGTGGGCAGCGGACCTGCCGCGACCCACGGCGATCCTCGTGGTGTCCGCGCACTGGGAATCGGCGCCGCTGACCATCGGCGCCACCGCCACCGGCACCCCGCTCGTCTACGACTTCTGGGGCTTTCCGCAGCGCTTCTACGAGGTCACCTACACCGCACCCGGCGCACCCGACCTCGCCCGCCAGGTCGCGGCGCTGATGCCCGACAACGAACCGGTCGTGCAGCAGCCCGACCGCGGTCTCGACCACGGCGCCTATGTGCCGCTGACCGTCATGTACCCCGACGGCGACATCCCGGTGCTGCAGATCTCGCTGCCCACCCTCGACCCGCAGCGGCTGCTGCACCTCGGCGAGCGCCTGCGGCCGCTGCGCGAGCAGGGCGTGCTCATCGTCGGCTCCGGCTTCACCACCCACGGCCTGCCGTTCCTGCGCGACATGCGACCCGAGGCGACCGCCCCCGGCTGGTCCTCCGAGTTCGACGCGTGGGCCGGGGAACGGTTCGCGGCCGGCGACATCGAGGGACTGCTCGACTTCCGCACCGGGGCACCGGGCATGCCCTACGCGCACCCGACCGTCGAGCACTTCGCGCCGCTGTTCGTCACGCTCGGTGCGTCCAGCAACCCCGAGCAGTCGGCCCGGCAGGTCATCGACGGATTCTGGATGGGCCTGGCGAAACGCTCGATCCAGGTGGACTGAACCCGCTCAGCGGGCGCGCAGCGCGTCGAGCGCGCGGTCCGCGTGCACCGACGCGCGCAACTCGCTCGCGACCACGTCGAGGATGCGGCGATCGGTGTCGATCACGAACGTGGTCCGCTTGACCGGGGACAGCTTCCCGAGCAGCCCGCGCCGCACCCCGTACGCCGCGGCGGCGACACCGTCCGGGTCCGACAGCAGCGGGAAGTCGAATCTCTGCCGCGTCGCCCACGACGCGAGCCGGTCCACCGGATCGGCGCTGATCCCGACGCGGGTCGCGCCGACGGCGGCGAACTGCGCCGCCAGATCCCGGAAATGGCAGGCCTCCGCGGTGCACACCGGCGTGAACGCGGCCGGGTAGAAGAACAGCACCAGCGGGCCGTCGGCGAGCAGCTCGCCGAGCGAGCGCAGCTTGCCGTCCTGGTCGCGCAGCGAGAAATCGGGGGCGATGTCACCGGGTCTCATGCCCGGCGACGCTACCGCGCGCGCGGCCCTCGCGGCAGCCCTGGGATGATGGGCGCATGTCCGGCGAGCCCACCACCATTCCCGCAGCCAGCGACCCCTCCGCGCGCGGTCGATCCGATACCACCACCCGCGAGGAGTTCCGGGTACTCGCGGCCGAGCACCGCGTCGTGCCCGTCACCCGCAAGGTGCTCGCCGACGCCGAGACGCCGCTGTCGGCGTACCGGAAGCTCGCCGCCGACCGGCCCGGAACCTTCCTGCTCGAATCCGCGGAGAACGGCCGCTCCTGGTCGCGCTGGTCGTTCATCGGCGCCGGCAGCTCCGCCGCGCTCACCGTCGTCGACGGTGAAGCCGCCTGGTACGGCAGCGTTCCCGCCGGCGCACCCCAGGGCGGCAACCCCGTCGACGTCCTCGGCGAAACCCTGAAGCTCCTGCACACCGAGCGCCTGCACGGCCTGCCGCCGCTGACCGGCGGCATGGTCGGCTACCTCGGCTACGACACCGTCCGGCGCCTCGAGAAGCTGCCCTCGATCGCCGAGGACGACCTGCAGATCCCCGAACTCGTCATGCTCCTCGCGACCGACCTCGCCGCCGTCGACCACCACGAGGGCACGATCTGGCTCATCGCCAACGCCGTCAACTGGGACGGCTCCGACGAACGAGTCGACGAGGCCTACGACGACGCGGTCGCCCGGCTCGACCGGATGACCGCCGCGCTCGCCGCCCCCGCCGCGTCCACCGTCTCCACGTTCGCGAAGCCCGCCCCCGACTACCGGCGGCAGCGGACCACCGAGGGCTTCGGCGCCGACGTCCGCAAGCTCATCGGCGACATCGAAGCCGGTGAAGCCTTCCAGGTGGTGCTCTCGCAGCGCTTCGAAATCGACTGTCCCGCAGCGCCCATTGACGTGTACCGGATGCTGCGCGCGTCGAACCCGAGCCCGTACATGTTCCTGCTGCACATTCCGGGCCCGGACGGGGAGACCGCGTTCTCCATCGTCGGATCCAGCCCCGAGGCGCTGGTCACCGTCTCCGACGGCGTCGCCACCACCCACCCGATCGCGGGCACCCGGTGGCGCGGCACCAGCGAGGAGGAGGACGTCCTGCTCGAGAAGGACCTCATCAACGACGAGAAGGAGAACGCCGAGCACCTCATGCTCGTCGACCTCGGCCGCAACGACCTCGGTCGCGTGTGCGAACCCGGCACCGTGAAGGTGCACGACTACCGGCACATCGAGCGGTACAGCCACGTGATGCACCTGGTCTCGACCGTCACCGGCCGCCTCGCCGACGGCAAGCACGCCCTCGACGCCGTCACCGCGTGCTTCCCGGCGGGCACCCTGTCCGGTGCGCCGAAGGTCCGCGCGATGGAACTCATCGAGGAGCTCGAACCGACCCGCCGCGGCATCTACGGCGGCATCGTCGGCTACCTCGACTTCGCCGGCGACGCCGACACCGCCATCGCCATCCGCACCGCGCTCGTCAAGGACGGCGTCGCGTACGTCCAGGCCGGTGCCGGGGTGGTCGCCGACTCCGATCCGGTCTACGAGGACACCGAGGCCCGCAACAAGGCCATGTCCGCGCTGTCCGCGGTCGCCGCCGCCGCCACCCTCGTCCCCTACGGTGGTGACCCCGAGTGACCGACCCCGTCGCACCCGCACCCGCACCCGCCGCGCCGCGCCGCCGCCCCGCCGTCGTGGCGGCGCTGCTGCTCGGCGTCGCCGCGCTCGCGCTGTGGGCATCGAGCCGGATGACGTGGGTGACCGTGTCCTCCTCCGACGGGCTGGGACAGGATCGGACCAGCACACTTGACGGCGGCACCTGGGCGGCCTCGCTGACGCCGCTCGCGCTCGTGCTCGTCGCCGCGATCGCCGCGTCGTTCGCGGTGCGCGGCTGGGCGCTGCGGATCGTCGCGGTCGCGGTCGCGGCCGTCGGGATCGCCGCGGCGGTTCCGGCCGTCGGACTGTTCGCCGGCGGCGCCGACCCGGAGGACGCGGCCCGCATCGCGGAACTGCCCGCGCGGGCGACGGTCACCGCCACCGACATCGCCTACGGACCGGCCGTCCTTGCCCTGGTAGGGGCGGTCGCGGCGCTGGTCGCGGGGGTGGTGTTGTGGCGGACCCCGCGCAGTCAGGCGGGCCTGTCGTCGAAGTACGCCGGTCCCGCCGCGCGACGCGAGGCGGCCGCGCGGCGCGGCGAGGGCGACGAACCGGTCACCGAACGCGCCCTGTGGGATGCCCTGGATGCGGGGGAGGACCCGACGCTCGACGCCGATCCCGCCCCGGACGCCACCCGCAAGCCGCCTCGTGACGGCGAAGACGGCGACGATTCGGGTACCCGCCGCTGACCGCTGTGGAGCGGCCCACTAGGCTTCAGGAACCTGATGAGCTTCGTCACAGGGGGATTGACAAGGGTGCGGAAAGGACTCGAGCCATGACAGTTCTCGACTCGATTCTCGAAGGGGTGCGCGCCGACGTCGCCGCCCGAGAGGCGGTCGTCGACTTCGACACCGTCAAGGCCGCCGCTGCCGCCGCACCCCCGCCGATCGATGCGAAGGCTGCGCTGCGCGAGCCCGGGATCGCCGTCATCGCCGAGGTCAAGCGGGCCAGCCCGTCGAAGGGCGCACTCGCCGACATCGCCGATCCGGCCGAACTCGCCAAGGCCTACGAGGCCGGGGGAGCACGCGTGATCAGCGTGCTCACCGAGGAACGCCGCTTCCACGGCAGCCTCGCCGACCTCGACGCGGTCCGCCGCGCCGTGCGGATCCCGGTGCTGCGCAAGGACTTCATCGTCGGCCCGTACCAGATCCACGAGGCCCGCGCGCACGGCGCCGATCTCGTGCTGCTGATCGTCGCCGCGCTCGAACAGCCCGTGCTCACCTCCCTCATCGACCGTGTCGAATCGCTCGGCATGACCGCGCTCGTCGAGGCGCACACCGAGGAGGAGGCGACCCGCGCTCTCGAGGCCGGCGCGACCGTCATCGGGATCAACGCCCGCAACCTCAAGACCCTCGAGGTCGACAAGGGCACGTTCGCGCGGATCGCGCCGGGCCTGCCCAGCGACGTCCTCAAGATCGCCGAGTCCGGTGTGCGGGGCCCGGCGGACCTGCTGGCGTACGCCGGTGCCGGTGCCGACGCCGTGCTCGTCGGTGAGGGTCTCGTGACGAGCGGCGACCCCCGCCAGGCGGTCGCCGAACTGGTCACCGTGGGTACGCATCCGTCCTGCCCGAAGCCGGCACGCTGACCGACCGGACCCTCCGAACGACGATCAGACAGCCGCGCAGTGTCCTCACTGCGCGGCTGTCCGCGTCGTCGGCGGATACCGGTGCGCGCGGACGTCTTCGGCCGACGACGCACCGCGAACTGCGCGGGTGACCCGACGGCACGGCGGGTGCGATGGTGGGGCAGACTGGACACGTGACTGCAGACGATTCCGTCCTCTCGGCCAAGGGCCGCGGCCTTCCCGTCATGAGCGAAGCCGTGTCCGTCCCCACCGCGCACGAACCGGACGCCAAGGGACACTTCGGGGTCTTCGGTGGCCGCTACCTGCCCGAGGCGCTCATGGCCGTCATCGAAGAGGTCACCGCCGCCTACGAGAAGGAACGCACCGACCCCGGTTTCCTCGCCGAGCTCGATCGTCTCCAGCGCGACTACACGGGCCGGCCGTCACCGGTCTACGAGGCCACCCGGCTCAGCGAACACGCCGGCGGCGCGCGCCTGCTCCTCAAGCGCGAAGACCTCAACCACACCGGCTCCCACAAGATCAACAACGTGCTCGGGCAGGCCCTGCTCGCCAAGCGCATGGGCAAGACCCGCGTCATCGCCGAGACCGGCGCCGGTCAGCACGGTGTCGCTACCGCGACCGCGTGCGCCCTGCTCGGCCTCGAATGCCTCGTCTACATGGGTGAGGTCGACACCCAGCGGCAAGCCCTGAACGTGGCGCGCATGCGCCTGCTCGGTGCCGAGGTCATCGCCGCCAAGACCGGCTCGCGCACCCTCAAGGACGCCATCAACGAGGCGATGCGCGACTGGGTCACCAACGCCGACAACACCTACTACTGCTTCGGCACCGCCGCCGGGCCGCACCCGTTCCCGGCGATGGTCCGCGACTTCCAGCGCATCATCGGCCTCGAGGCGCGCGCCCAGGTGCAGGCCCACACCGGTCGCCTGCCCGACGCGGTCGTCGCCTGCGTCGGTGGTGGTTCCAACGCCATCGGCATCTTCCACCCGTTCATCGACGACCCGTCCGTCAAGCTCGTCGGCATCGAGGCCGGCGGCGACGGCGTCGAAACCGGACGGCACGCCGCGACCATCGGCGGCGGCACCCACGGCGCCCTGCACGGCGCGTACTCGTACCTGCTGCAGGACGAGGACGGCCAGACCATCGAATCGCACTCGATCTCCGCGGGTCTCGACTATCCCGGTGTGGGACCGGAACATTCGTGGCTCGCCGACACCGGCCGCGCCGAATACCGGTCGGCCACCGACACCGAGGCGATGGACGCGTTCAAGCTGCTGAGCCGCACCGAGGGCATCATCCCCGCCATCGAATCGGCCCACGCGGTCGCCGGGGCGCTGAAACTCGGCCGCGAACTCGGCGAGGGAGCGATCATCCTGGTGAACATCTCGGGCCGCGGCGACAAGGACGTCGACACCGCCGCCAAGTGGTTCGGCTACCTGCCCTCCGACAGCACCGACACCGAAGGAGCCGCGCAGTGAGCGCACCGCACGAACGCCTCTCCGCCATCTTCGCGACCTGCCGCGCCGAGAAGCGCGCCGCGCTCGTCGGTTACCTGCCGGTCGGCTACCCCACGGTCGAGAAGTCCATAGAGGCCGTCACCGCGCTCGTGGAGGGCGGCTGCGACCTCGTCGAGGTCGGCATCCCCTACAGCGATCCCGTCATGGACGGCACCACCATCCAGAACGCCGCCAACGCGGCGCTCGCCGCCGGTGTGCGCGTGCGGGACGTGTTCCCGGCGGTGAAGGCGGTCACCGACGCCGGTGGCGCCGCCGTCGTCATGACCTACTGGAACCTCGTCCTCAAGTACGGCGTCGAGAACTTCGCGCGCGACCTCGCCGCGGCGGGCGGGCTCGGCATCATCACCCCGGACCTGATCCCCGACGAGGCCGCCGACTGGATCGCCGCGTCCGACAAGTACGGGCTCGGCCGCATCTTCCTCGTCGCCCCGTCGTCGACCAACGAGCGGCTCGCGATGACCCTCGACAACTGCCGCGGGTTCGTCTACGCGACGTCGACGATGGGCGTCACCGGTGCCCGCGACAACGTCGACAACCGCGCACCGGAGCTCGTCGCGCGGGTGCGGGCCCACTCCGACATCCCGGTCGGGGTCGGTCTCGGTGTCCGCAACGGCGCCCAGGCCGCGGAGATCGCCGGATACGCCGACGGCGTCATCGTCGGTTCCGCGCTCGTCACCGCCGCCGCTCAGGGCCGCGACGCGCTGCTCGAGCTGACACGCGATCTCGCGAAGGGAGTGCGCTCGGCTACCGTGGCACCGTGACCGACACGACCACGTTCCTCGCCTATCTTCCCTCGCCCCCACAGGGCGTCTGGTATCTCGGGCCGGTGGCCCTGCGTGCCTACGCCCTGTGCATCATCGTCGGCATCGTCGTCGCGATCGTGTGGGGTGACCGGCGCTGGGTCGCGCGCGGCGGCGAGAAGGGCACCGTCCTCGACATCGCCGTGTGGGCGGTGCCGTTCGGCCTGATCGGCGGCCGGCTCTACCACGTCGCCACCGACTGGCGGAAGTACTTCGGCGACGGCGCCGATCCGATCGACGCCCTGAAGATCTGGGAGGGCGGTCTCGGGATCTGGGGTGCCGTCGCGTTCGGCGCGGTCGGCGCCTGGATCGGCTGCCGCCGCCGTGGAATCCCGCTGCCCGCGTTCGGGGACGCCCTGGCGCCCGCGATCCTGCTCGCCCAGGCCATCGGCCGGCTCGGCAACTGGTTCAACCAGGAACTGTACGGTCGCGAGACGACGCTTCCGTGGGGCCTCGAGATCTACGAACGCCGCAACGACGCCGGTCAGGTGTCGCCCGGCCTGATCGACGGCGTCTCCACCGGGCAGGTCGCCTCGGTGGTGCACCCCACGTTCCTGTACGAACTGCTGTGGAACGTGCTGATCGTCGTGCTGCTCGTCGTCGTGGACCGCCGCTTCCGGATCGGGCACGGCCGGCTGTTCGCCCTCTACGTCGCCGGGTACTGCCTGGGCCGGTTCTGGATCGAACTGATGCGCAGCGACGCCGCCACCCAGATCGCGGGCATCCGCATCAACTCGTTCACCTCCGGCATCGTGTTCGCGCTCGCAGTCGCGTACTTCGTCTTCGCCCGCAAGGGCCGGGAGGCGCCCGAGGAGCTGAAGTCGACCCGGACCCGGCACTCCGAAGACGGGACCGACGGTGCTGTGACCGCCGGTAACAGCGCGGTCGCGAAGGGCGATGAGGACCCGCAGGAGGGCGACGACAAGCAGGCCGACGACAAGACGGCCGACGCCGAGCCAGCGGACGAGAAGTCAACCGAGAAGCCGGTCGAGGAGGCCGGCGGGTCGAAGACGGCGGACCGCTGACCCCTGCCTGAACCGAACCCGGGAGCAAGCGCCGGTAAGGTCTGACACACACATCGACCACGAGGGGGATCACCAGTGACAACACCGGATCCGGCTGCTTCCGACCCGAATTCGGGCCGCCCGATCGATTTCGGCAAGAAAGCATCCGACCCAGCGGACGCGCAGTCGAACCCGAACTTCGGACCCGGGTTCGACTACGACGCGACCGCGCAGGCATCTCTCTCGGAGCCGCCGCAGACCTCCGAGTCCACGGCAGCGTCCCCGGGAACCGCCGGCCCGGGCTGGGACACCTACTCGGGCATCGGCAACGGCCCGGGCTGGGGCACCACGCCCAGCTACCCGCCGCCGTCCGACTACTCGTCGGCGCCGCAGCAGCCCGGCGGTCCGGCCGGTCCCGTCTACGGCACCCCGAACCCGCAGTACCCGATGGGCGACCAGTCCGGTTACGGCGCACCGGGAGGATTCGGGGGACCGACCCCGCCTCCGCCGCCGCAACCCTACGGTGCCGCGCCCGGTTACGGTGCCGCCGCCCCCGGCTACGGCCCGGGTGGAACGCCCGGCTACGGCTTCGCCGACCCGTCGGCGCCGTACGGTCGTGATCCGCTCACCGGCGAGCCGTACTCGGACAAGTCGCGGATGACCGCGGGTCTGCTCGAGATCCTCCTCGGTGCGTTCGGCGCCGGCCGGTTCTATCTCAACCAGCCGGGCCTGGCGATCGCGCAGATCGCAGTGGTGTGGCTGACCTGCGGCCTCGGTGGCATCTGGCCGTTGATCGACGGCATCATGATGCTCACCGGCAAGGTTCGGGACGAGCACAACCGGCCGCTGCAGCCCTGATCGCGGTACCCGAACAAGCCACGTCTTCTCGCGGAGGGCCCGGCTGCGCATGCTCGCGC
>NZ_JBSFRH010000041.1:0-54206 GCF_053589135.1 Rhodococcus sp. NPDC003382 | reverse complement strand
ACGAGGATGTCGATGCGTCCGAAGGTCGCGTAGGCGGCGTCGACGAGTCCTTCGATCTCGTCCCAGTGGCCCATGTGGCAGGCATAGGCGAGGGCAGGACCGCCACAACGGCACACCGGGCGCGTAGCGCCGCGCAAGCCGACGGCGGTGCTCGGTGGGCGATCCGAACAGCGACCGGTTCAGCGTCGCGCGTTTGAGGTACACGTGGATGCCGCTCTCCCACGTGTAGCCCATGCCGCCGTGCAGTTGCATGGCCTTGCCCGCGATGTCGACGGCCGCGGCGCACACGTGCGATTTCGCCATGGAAACCGCTACCCCTGCGTCCGGTGCGTCCTGCGCGACGTTCCGCACCGCGGCGTCGACGAGGCGCCGGGACACGCTGATCGAGACGAGCATGTCGGCACACGCGTGCTTGACGGCCTGGAACGAGCCGATCTTTCGTCCGAACTGCTCGCGTACCCCGACATACGCGACGGTGGTGTCGAGCATGGCTTCGGCGAGGCCGAGGCTGTCGCACGCGACCGCGACGCCAGCCCGGTCGGCCAAATGACGCAGGGCCGACGCACCGTCACGGAATGCGTGAACGGCGTCGGCGGCGACCACGGCCCCGTCCGCGACCACCCGGCCGAAGGAACGGGTGGCATCGAGCACCGGTTGGTCCGTGACCGCGACACCACCGGCGCCGGGATCCACGTCGACGAGGACGACGGTGCCGTCGGGTCTCGTCGCCGGCACGAGCAGCCGGTCGGCGCCGGGCGCGTCGAGCACGAACGAGGCCTCCCCGCGCAGCACCGGCCCCTCCACGCCGGAGTCGAGGCGGAACGGAGTCACCCCGAGAGTCCCGCCGCGGAGCACGACGACCGGGACGGTCGCACCTGCAACGGCCTCGCGCAGCAGCCGGTCCCGCGCCGGACCGGGGGCGACGAGTCCGAGGGCCGGCACCGCGAGGGCAGTGACGGCGGGAAGCGGTCCCCGGGCTGCGGCCCGTCCGTATTCGTGGAGGACGACGGCCGTCTCGGCGAATCCTGCTCCGGCACCGCCGAATTCCTCGCCTGCCTCGAGTCCGAGCCATCCCGAGTCGGCGACGCGACTCCAGGACGGCGCACTGTCCGGGTCCGCTGCGGCGAGCACGCTTCGTGCGACGGCTCCGAGTTCGTCGTGGAACTCGGTGAGATCGAGGGTGCCGGTCATGTCGCGCTCCTCGGTTCGTGCGGCAGGCCCAGTGCGCGTTCACCGATGATGGTGCGCTGGATCTCGCTGGTCCCGCCGGGGATCGTCCATTCCCACGAGCCGATGAAATCGAGAACCCACGGTCCCGATTCCCAACTGCTCGACAGCGGTTTGCGCAATTCGGTCTGGGCGGCGAGACCCGCGACCTCGGCACCGAAATCCGTTGTGCGCTGGAGCAGTTCGCTGTAGTACAGCTTGACGATGGACGCGTCCGCGGGACCGGGCCGATCGTCGGCGACGAAATCGGCGCACAGCGCGCGCAGTCCGGTGATCTCGGTTTCGAGTGCGGCCAGCCGGTCGGCGACGACCGGGTCGTCGAGCGGTACGGACCCGTCGGACCGGGGTCGTGCGCACAGTTCGACGAGCCGGCGGAATCCGCCGGTCCCGAGCCGTTCCGCGAGTTCGAGCATCGTCATGCCGCGCTCGGCACCGAGGGTTTCCTGCGCGACCTTCCATCCCTCGTTCTCCGGCCCGACGCGGTTGGCCTCGGGCACCACGACGCCGTCGAGGAAGATCTCGCAGAAGTGCGATTCGCCGGTGGCCTGCCGGATCGGCCGGACCTCGACCCCGGGGGTGCGCATGTCCATCAGGAAATAGGAGATGCCGCGGCGTTTCGGCGCGTCGGGGTCGGTGCGGGCCAGCAGCAGGCACCAGTCCGCGTGCAACGCGCCGCTGGCCCACAGTTTCTGCCCGTCGACGATGTAGGTGTCGCCGTCCCTACGGGCCGTCGTCGCGAGTGCTGCCATGTCGGATCCGGCACCGGGTTCGGAGAAGCCCTGGCACCAGATCTCGCCGTCGAGGATCGCGGGCAGGTGACGTCGGCGTTGTTCGTCGGTGCCGGCGGCGAGCAGCGTGGAGGCCGCGTGGTGGATGGAGACGAACGGCAGCACGAGCCGCGGAGCGTCGTGGGCGGCCAGTTCCTGGTAGAGGATCACCTGTTCGGCGACGGACATGCCGCCGCCCCATTCCTTCGGCCAGTGCGGCACGGCGTATCCGGCGTCGCGCAGTTCCCGGAACCATGTTTTCTGGAAGGCGACGAACTCGTCGTCGGAGGCACCGGTCTGCACCGCACGCCAATCGGCGGGGACGTGATCGCGGCACCACGCGCATACCTCGGTGCGGAACTCGTCGAGCGCGGGCGGTGCCGGGCTCATCTCGCGGGCTCCTTCCTCCTGCCGGTCTGCCGGTCGGTGTTCTCGCGCAACGCCAGGAGACGGTCCCGATGCTCCGGCGTCTGCATCGTGTGGACCTCGGCGGCGAAGCCGGCCTGCATCGGCCCCGCCAGCGCCTGGGACAGGTACATGTTGACGACCCGCTTGGTGCCCTGCAAGGCCTGCGACGGCTGCGCGGCGAGCCGGGCTGCGAGGCGCCGGGCCTCGGGAAGCAGGTCGTCGGGTGCGGTGACGCGGCTGGCGAGTCCGAGTTCGACGGCGGTGGCCGCGGGGATGCGGTCACCGGTGAACAGGTATTCGCGCGACCGCAGGATCGGGGTGAGCAGCGGCCAGAAGGCTGCGCCGCCGTCCCCGGCGACCAACCCGACCGCGACGTGCGGGTCGGCCAGGTATGCGCGCTCGGACATGAGCACGATGTCGCACAGCACGGCGATGCTGGCCCCGAGCCCGACCGCGGGACCGTTGACGGCGGCGATCACCGGCAGCGGGAATCGCAGCAGTTCCTCGATGATCTCGGCGCCCTCCCGGATGCTCTCGTCGCGCGCGACCGGGTCGTCGAGGAACGATGTGATCCAGTCGAGGTCGCCGCCGGCGCTGAACGCCCGGCCCGCACCGGTGAGCACGACGACGGCGGCGTCCCGGTCCGCCGCGAGCCGGCGCCACACGTTCGCCAGCGCCCAGTGCAGCTCCTTGTTCACGGCGTTGAGTTCGTCGGGGCGGTTGACGGTGACGATCCGGACGGGTCCGTCGGATTCGACGGTGAGCACGTCGGGGAGGTTGCCGTTCACAGTAGCGCCTCCTCGGCGGTCGGACTGAACAGGCCGGTCAGGCCGCGCCGGCCGACGGTGCGGGTCAGGGCGTCGAGTGTGCCGGACGGGCCCCACGGGATGCGCCGCAGGGGGATGCTGTAGCGGGAGATCCACGACACCGTCGTCTCGTCGCAGAAGCCACCGGCCCCGTGCAGTTGGTGGGCGATGCGGAACACGACCTGTGCTGCCTCGACGGCCGCGAGCCGCAACGCGAGCGCGTCGTCGAGTGCCTCGGCGTTGCCTGCCTGGACGCTCCACAGCGTGTACTTGGCGAGCACATCGAGCCCGCTGCGTTCGACCTCGGCCTCGGTGAGCTGGAACTGCACGCCCTGCAGACGTGCGAGCGGCGCACCGAACTGTTCCCGAAGCAGGACGTGGGACCGCGTGAGATCCATTGCCCGATCGAGCATTCCGAGCAGCGTCCAGCACGGCAGGGTCAGCGCGAGGGCGAGATCGCCGAGGCCGTCGTCGTCGATCGACTGCAGATCGAGTTGCGCCGCGAACGCGGACATGCGGGGCGGCGTGCTCGGCGGGCGCGCGATCGTACGGCTGCGCTGTCCGTCGAGTGCGACTGCGGCCCAACGCAGATCGAGGTTCGCGATGGGTGCCTTGGGATCGGAATCGGCGACGACGACGAGTCCGTCGACGTCGAGATCCGCCGGGCGGGACAGGCGTTCGGCGACCGGATAGGGCACCGCCCAGTAGCCGACGCTGCGGCACAGCGCGGCGGCCGCCTCGAGTTCGTCGGCGTCGCCACGCGGATCGAGATCCCACGCGCCGAGCTCGGCGAGGACGGGCGCGACGATGTCCTGCCGGAGCGCCGGGTCGTCCTCGACTCGCCGGACGAGTTCGTCACCGCCGGCCGCTTCGAGTGCCCGCAGCGCCTCCTTCCCGTAGTCCGTTGCTTCCGGGCTCAATTCGATGTTCATGATGCCGCCAGGAGGGCTCGGGCGAGAAGAATGCGCTGCATCTCGATGCTGCCCGACGCGACGGTCGCCGCCTGGGAGTACCGCCAGTGGTCCTCCACCGCCCGGCGGAACCACAGGGCCGTCGCATTGTCGAATTCTTCCGCGCTGTCGTCGGGGGGTGTTGCGTACACGGCGATCTCGGTGAGCACCTCGGCGCTGCCCTGATCGAGGGTGGTGACCGCGATCCGGTAGGCCGCGGCGTCGCCGGGGTGGACGGTGCCGGTCTCCTGCAGTGACACCACGCGATACGCGAGCAGCCGCGCGCGCCGGCAGTGGGTGAGCATGCGCGCCCAGCGAGCCTTCAGTTCGGCGGGAACGTCGTCCCAGCGGTCGCCGAGCACCGAGGGCGCGGCCTGCAGCAGCCGCTCACAGCGCGCATACCGGGCGATTCCGACCCGCTCGTAGGACAGGACCTCCTGCACGACGGACCAGCCGTTGTCGACCTCGCCGAGCACGTCGGCCTCGGTGACGCGCACGTCGTCGAAGAAGACCTCGTTGAGGTGGTGCGGTCCGAGCATGGACCGGATGGGCCGCACCTCGATTCCCGGTGCGGACATGGGAACGAGAAAGACCGTGAGCCCCTGCTGTTTCCGCTCCCCGGTCGACGTTCGGGCCAGCAGGAAACACCATTGCGCCATGGTCGCGTAGGACGTCCAGATCTTCTGGCCCGAAATCAGCCAGCCGTCGCCGTCTCGGCGGGCCGCGGTGCGTAGCGACGCGAGATCGGAGCCGGCCTCGGGTTCACTGAAGCCCTGACACCAGATCACCTCGCCGCGCGCGATGGGCGGCAGGTGTCTTTCCTGCTGGTGGGGGGTTCCGTGCCGCATGATGGTGGGCCCGACCCAGTTCACGCCCATGTACTGCGCGCCTCGCGGTTCGTGATGTGCCCACATCTCCTCGCGGACGACGGTCTGTTCCCAGATCGTGGCTCCACGGCCGCCGAACTCCTCCGGCCAGGCCGCGCACAGCAGTCCGCGTTCGGCGAGGAGCCGGCAGAATGCTTGCGCCGCTTCGAGATCGGCGGGATCGTCGGTGAACGCTCCGAGGAAGTGCTCGGGGACGTGATCCTGCACCAGCCTGCGAAGTTCGAGCCGCAGCTCCGGAGCTTCTCCACCCATCGTGAAGTCCATGAGCGGACACTACGTCAATCCTAATAAGGATAGCAATGCTTGAGGTTATAAGACTGTCAATAATTGGAAGTATGACTCGACCTACGGATAGACTGACGCGCATGGATGAAAGGCGCACTTCGTGACGACCCCGCGGCGCGGCCGAGTTCCCCAGCGGCGCATCGCGGAAACGGTCGCAGCCGAGCTTCGCGACCACATCCTCTCGGACGACAACTATCGCCTCCCCACCCAGGACCAGCTGGTCAAGGACTTCGGCGTCAGCTACCCCTCGATCCGGGAGGCACTGCGCATCCTCGAGACCGAGGGCCTGGTCACGGTGCGTCGCGGCAACGTCGGCGGCGCCGAGGTGCACCGGCCGGACGAGTTCTCCGCCGCCTACCACCTGGGCCTGGCACTCCAGGGCGCTCGCGTCACCCTCGGCGATCTCGCCGCCGGCCTGCAGAAACTCGAACCGATGTGCGCGGCCGAACTGGCCCGCCGCCCCGACCGCGCCGAGGTGATCGTTCCCACCCTCGAAGCCAACGTGAACGCGTGCGCCGAGGTGGTCGACGACGGCGTCGCGTTCACCCGGATCGCACGCGAATTCCACGATCTGGTGGTCTCGTTCACGCCGAACGTCACCATGCGGTACGTCGTCAGCAGCCTGGTGGCGCTGTGGTCCGCGCAGGAGATGGCCTGGGCCGAGGTGCTCACCCGCCGCGGCGAGTACCCGTCCGAGGAGGACGCCCGCGAGGCGGTCCGGATCCATCGCCGGATCGTCGACGAGATCGCGGCCGGTCGCGACAGTGAGGCCGAACGCATCGCCCGCGCCCACCTGGCCGCGACCCAGGCAATTCTTCTCGATCGCTTCGACGACGGCGTCGTGAACGCGTCGTCCGCGATGGCCCGGCAGGCGGGTCAGCGCCCCCGGATCTAGGGCGATCACCCGGACGGTGCTCAGGGCACCGTCGCCGACCTTCTTCCGACCCCGACGGGGGCCGACGGCGACAACGCCGTCGACCCACGCGTCATCCCTGAGGCCACGACCTACGCGGATGCCGGAACTGTCGGCTCATCGCGCTGTTGTGGTCGCCGGATTCCGTCGCGTGCAGCGCGAATGATCGCCTGAAGACTCGAGGTGAGCACGGAGCGGTGTCGTCCAGCGGCCCAACCCATGCCCTCGCGGCTGCGGAATTCGACCAGAGTGAAGGCGTCGGTGCCGTTCCCGGTACCGATGCTGCTCTGATGGAGGCCGAGCACTTCGATATGGATGTCGTGCCGGGCCAGCGCGGCGGTCAATGCTTCGACAGGGCCCATACCCTCGTGCACGCTGCGGCTTTCGGTGTCGCCGATACCCAACGTGATCGTAGTGACGGTGTCGGTCGCGTCGAAGCCGAGCAGCGCCGGGGCGCCGGGTACGTCCGTCTGCGTGAGGTACGCGGCTTCGAAGATTCCCCACAGCTCGACCGGAGTAATTTCGCCGCCGGTGGCGTCGGTGTGTTGTTGCACGTGGCGAGCGAACTCGATCTGGAGCCGGCGCGGCAGTTCGATGCCGTACTCACTTTCGAGCAGGTAGGCGATCCCCCCTTTGCCGGACTGTGAGTTGACCCGGATCACGGCGTCGTAGCTACGGCCGATGTCGGCGGGGTCGATCGGCAGATACGGCACCCGCCACTCGATCTCGGACTCGCGCCGCCCCTCGGCGGCGGCGCGAGCCTGATGCTCCGCGAAACCCTTCTTGATCGCGTCTTGGTGGGTACCGCTGAAGGCGGTGTGCACTAGGTCTCCGACGTACGGATGCCGCGGGTGGATCTCGATGCGATTGCAGTACTCGACGGTGCGGCGGATCTCGTCGATGTCGGAGAAGTCGATCATCGGGTCGATGCCCTGCGCGTGCAGGTTCAGAGCGAGGGTCGCGATGTCGACATTGCCGGTGCGCTCCCCGTTCCCGAACACGCAACCCTCGACCCGCTGAGCGCCTGCGAGTATGGCGAGTTCAGCGCAGGCGATGCCGGTGCCTCGATCGTTGTGGGGATGCACGGACAGGATCACCGCTTCGCGACGGGCGAGGTTCTTGTGCATGTATTCGATCTGGTCGGCATACACATTCGGGGTTGCGATCTCCACCGTCGCCGGAAGATTCACGACCACCGGCCGCTCGGAGGTCGCGTCCCACAGCTCGGTCATCGCATCGCACACTTCGAGCGCATAGTCGGGTTCGGTGAGGTTGAAGACCTCGGGCGAGAACTCGAAGCGCACATGCGGCAGGTCACCGGCCAATTCCAGCACGTCTCGCCCGCCGGCCAGGATCAGTTCCTTCAGCGCTGTACGGTCGCGGTCGAGGACGACGTCACGCCAGACCGGGGCGGTGGCGGTGTACATGTGGATGACGACCTCGTTGCCGATGCCGCGGATCGATTCCACCGTCCGCTCGATCAGGTCACGACGGGCGGGTGTGAAGACCACGATGGTGACGTCGGACGGGGCGACGTCGGTCGTGGCGACCAGGCGTACGAAGTCGAAATCCGTTTGCGAGGCGGACGGATAGCCGACTTCGATCTCCTTGTAGCCCATCGCAACCATCAACTCGAAGAAGCGGCGCTTGCGCTCGGGGTCCATCGGCTCGGCCAGCGCCTGGTTGCCGTCACGCAGATCCACCGGCACCCACAACGGCGCCGCGGTCAGCCGATTCATCGGCCACTGCCGCTGTCGCTGTGTCAGGGGCACCGCGACACGGGAGTAGACGTCGCAGTATCGGTGCGAGGGCATGCGGGAGTGCCGTTGCCTGTTCCAGCCGGGGGCATCGGCGGGGATCGGGCCGGCAGGAGTGGAGATACGGGAGAACGTGCTGGTGCTCATCCGGAAGAGGTCCTTCGTCGATCGTCGTGGACAGGGACCGGCGCATGTTCGACTCCACGACGGGGAGCCGGTCCGGCTAAGCCCCGCCGTGGCAGCGAAGGAGAAGGAATGCGAAGGAACGCATGTCCGGAACACTAACACAACTCCTCAGACAAGTAGAGGAGCCAAGGGCTCTGCGATGATGGGAGCATGACCCTTGTCCGTCGCGAACCTCTCGCCGATCAGGCCGCCGATGTGCTGCTCGAACGCATCCGCTCCGGAGAATGGCCCCTCGGCGCGAAGTTGCCCGGCGAGACGACGCTGGCCCCGCAACTCGGTGTCGGCCGCTCCACCGTCCGCGAAGCGATTCGGCAACTCGCCGGCCGCGGCATCCTCGCCACCCGGCAAGGCGCCGGCGTGTTCGTCGTCGCCCTCGACGCCCCCGAGGACTGGACACGGACCGTTGCTCGAGCCGACATCCTCGCCGTCATCGAGGCCCGCGTCGCGATCGAGGTCGAAGCCGCAGCCCTGGCTGCCGAACGCCGCACCGCCGTCGAACTCCGCACACTGAAGAAGGCACTACAGAAGCGCGAAACCCACCGCACCACAATCGAAGAGCACGTCGACACGGACATCGTCTTCCACCGCGGCATCGTCATCGCTTCCCACAATCCGATCCTTCTCGACCTGTTCGACAGCTTCACCCCCCGCAACCGCCAGGCCATGATCGAGATGCTCCGCACCCGCGGCACATTCGGGGACGACGCCGACCACGCCACCCACGAACGCGTCTACGACGCCATCGCACGCCGAGACCGGGCGACCGCCGCCGCGATCACGCGCGACCACTTGACCTCACTCACAACGAAACTCGTTCGGTAGCAGAGCACCGAAACCCCGTCGGTTTCCGAGCGTGCCCGATCAACTCGAAGTCACCGCGGCACGTGGGACATTTCGAGCTCGCCCCTCCCCCGGCGCGACCGAATTCGGCGACCCGCGCACCGCGACACTCGCGCACAGGTCTTGAGCCATCCTTATAAGGATAGCAATACTTGTAAAGCTCACCGTTTCATGTCTACACTCGCCTCGATGAAAGTGGCCTGCGTCACTCGATCCGGGATACGCAGCGCACCGTCGCGACAACACTCACACGAAATGCACCACCGAGTTCGGCACTTCAGAGAATCAGATTCTCGTCACGGGAGGGGACCCGATCTTGACAGCAGGGGCGCGCTACACCGGAACATCGACAAGGCTCGTCGACGGATGGGCACTGGAACGACTCACGCCGCCGAGCCGACTGTTCGGCGCGAACGGTCTCCGTAGCGGCCCGGACGGCCGTATCTACGTCGCACAGGTCGCAGGCAGCCAGATCAGCGCATTCGACCCCGTTACCGGCGCGCTCGAAACGATCAGCCCCAAGGGCAGCGACATCGTCGCCCCCGACGACGTCGCGTTCGACAGCCACGGCGACATGTACATCACCGAGTACTACGACGGGCGCGTCAGCATCCGCGGCGCCGACGGCAGCACCCGTCTGCTGCGCGACGACCTGCCCGGCGCCAACGGCATCACGATCCACCAGGACCGGCTGTTCGTGAACGAGTGCCGGGTCGGTGGCCGCCTCATGGAACTGAACCCGGCCGGCGGCGCCCCCAAGGTTCTCCTCGACGAACTCCCGATGCCCAACGGCATGGAGGTCGGTCCGGACGGCAAGCTCTACTACCCGCTGCTCGGCACGAACGACATCTGGCGCATCGATCCCGACGGTGGCGAGCCCGAACGCGTCGCCGGCGACCTCGGCGTCCCGGACGCGGTCAAGTTCGACTCCGACGGTTTCATCGTCTCCACCCAGGTTGCCTCCGGCCAGGTGCTGCGGATCAACCCGCGCAACGGCGACCGCACGGTCCTGGCCCAGCTGAATCCCGGACTCGACAACCTCACCTTCCTCGGCGACCGGCTGTTCGTGTCGAGCTTCACCGGCAAGGTGACCGAGATCCTCGCCGGCGGCGAGACCCGCGAAGCCCTGTCGGACGGCTTGACCTGGCCACTGGACCTGACCGTCGGACCCGACGGCACCGTCTATATCGCCGACGGCACCTTCCTGCTCGCGCTCGAGCCGGGCGGCGGAACCCGCACTCTCGGAATGCTGTTCAGCCCCGGCTGGCCCGGCTACATCCGCGGC
Organism: Rhodococcus sp. NPDC003382; assembly: GCF_053589135.1. Taxonomy (NCBI): domain Bacteria; kingdom Bacillati; phylum Actinomycetota; class Actinomycetes; order Mycobacteriales; family Nocardiaceae; genus Rhodococcus; species Rhodococcus sp. NPDC003382. The sequence continues at coordinate 43,895 of NZ_JBSFRH010000041.1, read as the reverse complement.
GTGACCGCCGTCGGCAACGGCGAATTCATCGTCACCGGCGACGGCATCGTCTCCCGATACAACCCGGCTGCCGCCGAGAGCGAGGTCCTCGCCGACGGACTCGAAGCGCTCTACGGAGTGGCGGTGTCCCACAGTGGAACCGTCGTCGCCGCCGACCTCGGCGCCGGCAAGGTCTACGCCGTCGCGTCCGGTGAAGCCCGGGTGGTCGCCGACGGGCTGGCCGAGCCGATCGGCGTCGCGTTCGCGTCGAACGGCACGGCCCTGGTCTCCGAAGCCGGGGCCGGACGGATCCTCTCGATCACCGCCTCCGGTGTCGACACCCTGATCGACGGCCTCGAACGACCGGAGGGCATCGTCGTACACGACGGCACGCTGTTCATCGTCGACGTCGACGCGAAAACCCTGATCGGCGTCGATCTCGAAACCAAGGCTCAGCAAGTCATCGCGCGAAACCTCCCGGTCGGCGCGCCCGAGGGTGTGACACCGAAGCCGCTGCTCGGCCTGCCCCCGTTCTCCGGGCCGCAAGGTCCGTTCGCGGGTATCGCCGCCGGACCGGACGGCACCCTCTACGTGTCGGCCGACGCCGAAGGCAGCGTCCTGGCGATCCGCAAGGTCCGGTGAGTGCCGTGAGCAACGAATTCGTCGGACTCGACGGGCGCATCGTCGTCGTCTCCGGTGCCGCCGGTGGCGGCATCGGGACCTCGGTCACCCGGATGGTCGCGCAGGCCGGCGCCACCGTGATCGCGGTGAGCCGGTCCGAGGACAATCTCAACAAGCACATCGAACCGCTTGTCGCCGAAGGGCTCCGAGTGGTTCCCCTCGCAGCGGACGCATCGACCGACGAGGGCATCGCCTCGGTGATCGAGACCGCACGCAGCACCGAGGGCGACCTGTACGGGCTCGTCAACGTCGCCGGGGGCGCGGCACCCGCCACGTGGATGCCGGCGACCCGCGTCACCCGCGAGGACTGGCGTGCGCTGTTCACCCAGAACCTCGAAACGATGTTCTTCATGAGCCAGGCCGTCGCCGCAGAGATCAAGTCTCACGGCAGCCCCGGTTCGATCGTCTCGATCTCGTCGATCAGCGGCATGAACACCGCACCGTTCCACATCGGATACGGCACCGCGAAGGCCGCCCTGGTGGCCGCGACTCGCACGATGGCCGTGGAACTGGCCGTCGACGGCATCCGCGTCAACGCCATCGCTCCCGGCGTGACCGCGACACCGGCGTCCGGCACCTACGTCGACGAGGACCCCGAACGCGACCGGCGCGCCATCGCGATGGGCCGCCGCGGCAGACCCGAGGAACAGGCCGGGGCGATCCTGTTCCTGCTCTCGGACCTGTCGAGCTACATCACCGGGCAGACGCTCCTCGTCGACGGCGGCCTGAATCTCAAGTGGACGCACATGGGCGCCGACCACACGTCGCTCTTCCTCAAAGACGAAACGTTCCGCGCCGCCATCACCCGCTGACACGCACGTTGCACCAGGAGAAGGCTCACATGACCGACACAGTCGACAACATCCAGGAAACCTCCGAAGCAGCAGAACCACTCTCGACGCCCCTAACGATCGGTGTCGAGGCGTACCTGTCCGAGGACTACGCCCGCGCCGAAGGCGACCGACTGTGGGCGAAGGTGTGGCAGCAGGTGGGCCGCGTCGAGGAACTCGTCAAGGTCGGCGATTTCCTCACCTACGACATCCTCGACGACTCGATCATCGTCGTGCGTACCGGCGCCGAGACCCTCCGCGCCTACCACAACGTGTGCTCGCACCGCGGACGCAAGCTCGTCGACACCCCGGACGGCGCCCACGAGGCGCGCGGCTGCGCCAGGCAGTTCGTGTGCGGATTTCACGGCTGGCGTTACGACCTCGACGGCAACAACACGTTCGCGGCCGAGCGGGACGACTGGAAGGGCACGCTCACCGACGAGCGGTCGCGACTGGTCGACGTCAAGGTCGACACGTGGGGCGGCTGGATCTGGATCAACATGGATCCCGACTGTGAACCTCTGCGCGACTACCTGGAACCGGCGGCGTCGCTGCTCGATCCGTTCCAGCTTCACAACATGCGCTACCGCTGGCGCAAATGGCTCGTGTTCGACTGCAACTGGAAGGTCGCGCTCGAAGCCTTCATGGAGACATACCACGTGCCGTACACCCACCCGGAGTTCATGAACTTCGGCAATTTCCTCGGGTGGTCGCGGGCGCAGGGCAAGCACAGCAACATCGGCTACGACGCCCCCAAGGGCATGGACGAGCAGCAGGCGAAGCTGCGCGTGGGCAACGGCCCCGACGCCCGGAAGGCCACGATCGAGCTCCAGAACTTCACGTGGGAGAACGCGAACACCAACACCACCCGCACCCTCGTCGACGCCGCACAGCGGCTGCTCGACGAACTCCCCGAGGGCACTCCCCCGGACCAGGTGCTGCGGCACTGGCTCGATTCGGCACGCCGCGACGACGCGGCGCGCGGGGTGATCTGGCCGACGGTCGACCCCCAGATCGTCGCGAAGAGCGGAACCGCCTGGCAAGTCTTCCCGAACTTCCAGATCGGGCACGCGGTCAACAACATGCTCTGCTACAGCGCACGCCCCTACGGCTACGACCCGAACAAGTGCATCTTCGAAGCCGCTGTGTACGAACTGTTTCCGGCCGGCGAGGAACCGGAGACCGAGTGGGAGTACACCCCCGCCGACGATCCGGGGTGGCGCACGGTGCTGCCACAGGACTTCTCCAACATGGCCGCCGTCCAGCAGGGCATGAAGACCCGCGGCTTCTCGGGCCCGAAACCCAACCCTTATCGCGAGCGCAGCGTCGTCAACCTGCACCACAATCTCGCCACCTACATGGGCACCGGCGCACCCCGCGACCTCGCCTGACCACCGATTTCCCACCAACCGAGGACATTCACATGGAACCCTGCGCCCCTTCGCAGACGCCCGAGGTCGATCAGGAAGCACTGCACCGGAAGTATCTCCTCGAGCGCGACAAGCGCCTTCGCTCCGACGGCCAGCAGCAATATCTCGAGGCAGACGGCGAGTTCGAAGAGTTCTACACGGGAGACCCGCATCTCCCGGTCGAGCCCCGCGAGCCGATCGTCGGGGAGATCGAAGTGGTGATCCTCGGCGGCGGGTTCAGCGGCCTGATCGCCGCCCACCGGCTGAAGGAAGCCGGCGTCGAGGACTTCAGGATCATCGAACTCGGCGGCGACTTCGGTGGCGTCTGGTACTGGAACCGCTATCCGGGCATCCAGATCGATTCGGACGCTTACTGTTATCTTCCTCTGCTCGAGGAAACCGGCTACATGCCGAAGGAGAAGTTCTCCAAGGGCGACGAGTGCTTCGAGCACGCTCAGCGCATCGGAAACCACTTCGGGTTCTATGAGCACGCGATCTTCCACACCCTGATCCGGTCGCTGGAATGGGACGAGGAGATCAGGCGATGGCGGATCGGCACCAATCGCGGCGACGAGATCGCCGCCCGATTCATCGTGATGTGCCAGGGCCCGTACAACCGCCCGAAACTCCCCGGGATCCCCGGCATCAAGGACTTCAAGGGGCACACCTTCCACACCGCCCGCTGGGACTACGAGTACACCGGCGGCGACCTGCACGGTGGACTCGACAGGATCGGCGACAAGCGGATAGCCGTCATCGGCACGGGTTCCAGTGCAGTCCAAGCAATTCCGCACCTGGCCCGCGGAGCCAAGCACCTCACGGTCTTCCAGCGGACTCCGTCGTACATCTTCGAACGTGCCAACTACCCGACCGATCCGGAATGGGTGAAGAGCCTGAAGCCGGGCTGGCGGGCGGAGCGGCAGCGCAACTTCCACAACGCCGCGTTCGCGTTCTACAACCCGGGCGAGCCCGACCTCATCTGCGACGGCTGGACCGAGGTCGCACGCAATCTGGCCGCGAAGCTCAACGAGACCAGCGGATGGGCCGCCCTCGCCGACCCCGTCAAGTTTCTCGAACTCAAGGAGGTCGAGGACTACAAGGCGATGGAGCGGTTGCGTCAGCGAGTCGAATCGATCGTCGAGGACCCGGAAACGGCGGAGAAACTGAAGCCGTACTACCGCAACATGTGCAAACGGCCGGTCTTCAACGACGAATACCTGCCCACCTTCAACCGGCCGAACGTAACCCTGATCGACGTCTCCGAGACCAAGGGGGTCGAGCGGATCACCGAGAAGGGCATCATCGCGAACGGTGTCGAGCACGAATTCGACTGCATCGTCTTCGCCAGCGGATTCGAGATCACCACGGCCCTCGAGCGCCAGTTCGCCATCGCACCGTTCACCGGACGCCAGGGAACGTCGCTCTACGACCACTGGGGCAAGGGCTTCCGCACACTGCACGGGATCATGGCGCACGGCTTCCCGAACCACTTCGCAACCGGATTCGTCCAGGGCGGCGTCACCGCGGCCACGACGCTGATGTTCGAGCAGCAGGCCGACCACATCGCGTACATCATCAAACAGGCGCAGACCCGTGGTGTCACGCTCGTCGAGCCGACCGCGGAAGCCGAGGAGGGATGGGTCCAGACCATCCGTCAGTACTCGGTCGACAACAGCAAGTTCACGATGGAATGCACTCCCGGCTACTACAACAGCGAGGGCGAACCGAACGGACGGTCCTTCCTCGGCGATCCGTTCTGGGGCGGCTTCTACGAACTCACCGAACTGCTCGAGAACTGGCGTAGTACAGGTGAGCTGGAAGGCCTGGTGTTCGAGAAATGACCGGCCGACTCGACAGACCCGCCGTGAGAGGAGCGTGCGGTGCCTGATCTGCGATTCGACGGCCGCGTCGCGGTGGTCACCGGCGCCGGCCGGGGGCTGGGGCGTGCGTACGCACTGTTGCTCGCGTCGCTGGGCGCGAAGGTGGTCGTCAACGACACCGGTGCGGCGATCAGCGGTGAGCGCACCGACAACCGTCCCGCCGACGACGTCGTGCGCGAGATCGTCGCAGCCGGAGGCGAAGCCGTCGCCTCCACCGACACGGTCGCGACGGCCGAGGGCGGCAAGGCGATCGTCGATGCGGCCGTCGATCGGTACGGCCGCATCGACGTCCTGATTCACAACGCGGGCAACAACCGGTACGCGCCGCTCGCGGAGATGAGCTACGAGGACTTCGACGCCGTGCTCGACGTGCACCTGCGCGGTGCGTTCCACGTCGTACGCCCGGCGTTCCCGCTGATGTGCGAGGCCGGTTACGGGCGGATCGTGCTGACGTCGTCGATCGGCGGCCTGTACGGCAACCATCGGGTCGCCAACTACGCCGCTTCGAAGGCCGGCATCATCGGGATGTCCAACGTCGCCGCGATCGAAGGCGCCGAGCGCGGCGTCAAGTCCAACGTCATCGTGCCGGCGGCCCTCACGCGGCTGGCCGAGGGCCTGGACACCTCGCAGTATCCGCCGATGGATCCAGAGCTGGCGGCGCCCGCCGTCGGCTGGCTCGCCCACGAATCCTGCTCGATCACAGGAGAAATGCTCGTTTCGATCGCGGGCCGGATCGCCCGGGCATTCGTCGCCGAGACACCCGGCGTGTACCGGCCGTCGTGGACGATCGAGGAGGTCGGCGAGCAGATCGACACGATCCGCGACACGGGTGATCCGTGGATCCTGCCGACCCTGTCCGGTCACGTCGACCACATCGTCAGAAGCTTTGCGACCGCCTCCGGCGTCGATGCCGGCGCAGGCGTACGGAAGGGAAACACGTATGTCGGTTAAGGTCTACGAACGCATCCTGGACCTGTTCGAAGCCGAAGGTATCAACACCATCTTCGGGATCCCGGACCCGAATTTCGTCCACCTGTTCCACACCGCCGAGGAGCGCGGCTGGAACGTCGTGGCCCCACACCACGAGGAGTCCGCAGGCTTCATGGCCGAAGCCGTCTCCCGCATGACCGGCAAGGCCGCGGTGTGCATCGGCACGCTCGGCCCCGGCATCGCGAACCTGGCCGGCGCCATCATGTGCGCCAAGGTCGAGAACTCCCCCGTGATCTTCCTCGGCGGGCAGCGCGCCCGCATCACCGAACAACGGGTGCGCCGGGGACGCATCCAGTTCGTGCAGCAGGAAGCGCTGATCGAGAACTCCGTGAAGTACAGCGCCAGCATCGAATACGCCGACCAGACCGACGAAGTCATCCGCGAGGGGCTGCGCAAGGCGCTGTCGGGCACACCCGGTCCGGTGTACATCGAGTACCCGTCGCACATCATCCAGGAAGAGCTCGACGTTCCGCCTGTCCTGCCGCCCGAACGGTATCGGCTGGTGGGCCAGACCGCGGGCGCGGACCGCATCACCGAGGCAGCCGAGCTGATCAGAGCCGCGAAGCAGCCGGTGCTGCTCGTCGGGCACGGCGTGCACACCGCCCGCGCCGGTGAGTCCGTGCGCCGCCTCGCGGACCTGATGGCGTGCCCGGTGATCCAGACGTCCGGCGGCACGTCGTACATCGAGGGGCTCGAGGACCGCACCTTCCCGTACGGGTTCTCGCCGTCGGCGATCGAGGCCGTCGTCGAATCGGACCTGTGCCTGGCGATCGGAACCGAACTCGGTGAGCCGGTGCACTTCGGCCGCGGACGGCACTGGCTCGCGAACGAGGCGAACCGCAAGTGGCTCTATGTCGAGCAGGATCCGGCCGCGATCGGCGTGAACCGGCCCATCGACGTCCCTCTCGTCGGTGACCTGCGGGCGGTGGTCCCGCAGCTCGTCGACGCGCTGAAGGACACCCCGCGCACCGCGACGCCCGAGCTGGCCCGCTGGATCAGGGAGGACGCCGAGCGCCTCGCCGAGCTGGCCGAGACGGCGCCGTCCGGGCGGACCCCGGTGCATCCGGCGCGCCTGATCGTCGAGGCCACCAAGGACTTCCCGAAGGACGGCATCATGGTCCGCGACGGCGGCGCCACCACGATCTTCGGCTGGACGTACTCGCAGGCCAAACCGCACGACGTGATGTGGAACCAGAACTTCGGGCACCTGGGCACCGGCCTGCCGTACGCGGTCGGCGCGGGTGTCGCCGACGGCGGCAAGCGGCCGATGATGCTCATCACCGGCGACTCGTCGTTCCAGTTCCACATCGCAGAGCTGGAAACCGCAGCGCGACTGAACCTTCCGCTGGTGTGTGTCGTCGCGGTCGACTACGCGTGGGGCCTCGAGGTCGGCGTGTACAAGCGCACCTACGGGCACGGCTCGCTCGAGACCGGCGTGCACTGGAGCACCGAGACCCGCTTCGACAAGGTCGCCGAGGGTTTCGGCTGCTACGGCGAATACGTCGAGAAGGACGAGGACATCGCGCCCGCGATCAAACGGGCCTACGCCAGCGGCAAACCCGGTGTCATCCACGTGGTCGTCGATCCGAAGGCCAACTCCGAGGAGATGCCGAGCTACGACGAGTTCCGCACCTGGTACGCCGAAGGGCAACAGTGACAACTGTTCCGAACCACTGCACCCCGAACCCGCACACCCCGAACCACAGTGCCGAAACGACAACGGAAGGACCCGTCGGCCATGCGTGAGTACGACAAGTTCTACATCGGCGGGCAGTGGGTCGCGCCCGCCGGCACCTCCCGGATCGACGTCGTCGACCCCGCGACCGAGCAGGTCGCCGGATCGGTGCCGGCCGGCACCGCCGCCGACGTCGACAAGGCCGTCGCGGCCGCGCGGCGAGCATTCCCGTCCTGGTCGGCCACCGGTCGCGACGACCGGATCGCCGTGCTGAAGCGGATCCTCGAGGTCTTCACCCGCCGGGTTCCCGATCTGGCGGCCGCGCTCACGCAGGAGATGGGCGCCCCGGCCGCACTCGCCGAGGGCTTCCAGATGAATCTCGGTCTCGGCCACCTGACCACCGCGATCGAGGTCCTCGAGAACTTCACCTTCGAGGAGCAGCGCGGAGCCACCCGGATCGTGAAGGAACCGATCGGGGTCTGCGCCCTGATCACGCCGTGGAACTGGCCGCTCAACCAGATCGCGGTCAAGGTCTTCCCCGCGCTGGCGACCGGCTGCACGATGGTTCTCAAGCCGTCCGAGCAGTCGCCGTTCACGGGGCAGATCTTCGCGGAGATCATCGACGAGGCGGGCATACCGGAGGGCGTGTTCAATCTGGTGCAGGGCGACGGACCCGGTGTGGGACGGGCACTGTCGGGCCACCCCGACGTCGATCTGGTCTCCTTCACGGGATCGACCCGGGCAGGCATCGACATCGCGATCAACGCGGCGCCCGGCGTCACGCGCGTGACCCAGGAACTCGGCGGCAAGGGCCCGAACATCATCCTCGACGACGCCGACTTCGCCGAGAACGTCGGCAAGGGCGTGGGCACTATGATGCTCAACTCCGGTCAGACGTGCAGCGCCCCGTCGCGCATGCTCGTTCCCGCCGAGCGCATGGCCGAGGCCATCGAGGTCGCGCGGGCCGCTGCCGACCAGGTCACGGTCGGAGATCCGAACGGCGACTTCGTAATCGGTCCGGTCGTGTCGAAGGCGCAGTTCGACAAGATCCAGAACCTGATCCGCACGGGCATCGACGAGGGCGCCACGCTCGTCGCCGGAGGTCCGGGCCGGCCGGACGGGCTCGAGGTCGGCTTCTACGTCAAGCCGACGGTGTTCGCAGACGTGAAGAACGACATGACGATCGCCCGCGAGGAGATCTTCGGCCCCGTCCTGACGATCATCGGGTACGACAGCATCGACCACGCCGTCGAGATCGCCAACGACACCGAGTACGGGCTCTCCGCGTTCGTCGCCGGCGCCGACCCGGAACTGGCCCGCTCGGTCGCGCGGCGGCTGCGGGCGGGATCCGTTGCCATCAACGACGCCTTCGACTTCTACGCCCCGTTCGGCGGTTTCAAGAAGAGCGGCACCGGTCGCGAGTGGGGCGAATTCGGCTTCCACGACTACCTCGAAGTCAAGGCGATCCTCGGCTACGAGCCCCAGCAGGCCTGATACCGCCGGGCACGGCAACCCGGCGGCCCACGAGTGAGGACATCCATGCCCACCCTTGCCACGAAGAAACTCGCCGACACCATCGGCGTGGAGGTACTCGACGTCGACGTCGAGCGTCTGCTCACCGACGAGACCGTACCCGGTGCACTGCTCGACCTGCTCGAGCAGCACAGTGTGCTGCTGTTCCGGCAGTTGCACATCGACGACGACGCGCAGGTGAGGTTCTGCCGGCGCCTCGGCGAGCTCGCGTTGTTCCCGAAGTACCGGATCCCCGAGATCATGGAGATCAGCTTCGAACCCGACAACCCGAACAGGGAGTACTTCGCGAGCAACGACTACTGGCACATCGACGGGGCTCTCGACGAGATTCCGGCCAAGGCGTCGGTGCTCTCCGCCCGGGTCACCGCAGCGGAGGGCGGCGAAACCGAGTTCGCGAGCACCTACGCGGCCTACGACGCGCTGACCGACGAGGAGAAGGAGCGCTTCGCGACGCTGCGCGTGGTGCACACGTTCGAAGCCATCCAGCGTCTGACCTACCCGGATCCGACTCCGGAACAGATCCAGGAGTGGGCCTCGCGCGCGGTGCGGGAACTGCCCTTGGTGTGGGAGCACGATTCGGGGCGTCGTTCGCTGGTGTTCGGTGCGACCGCCTCGCACATCGTCGGCCTCGACGTCGACGAAGGGCGCAAGCTGCTCGCCGATCTCGAATCACGTGCCACTGCAGACGATCTGGTGTATCGGCACGAGTGGTCCGAAGGGGACATGGTCATCTGGGACAACACCGGGCTCGTGCATCGGGCGTGCCCGTTCGATCGGGGGAAGCCTCGGCGGATGCACCGATCGACGCTGCTGGGTACGGAGGCGATCAGTTGAGCGGGCGGACAGCGATCGTCACGGGCGGCGGATCCGGCATCGGCGAAGCGATCGCGCGACGCCTCGCCGCCGACGGCGACACCGTCGCGATCTTCGATCTCGATGCCGCCTCGGCCGACGCAGTGGCGGCCGGCATCGAGGACGACGGAGGCAAAGCGTCGGGGCTGCGCGTCGACGTCACCGACCGCGGAGCGATCGAGGCGGGGGTCGACGAGGTCCGCGCCCGCCTCGGCCGGCCTACGATCCTGGTCAACAACGCCGGGCTCAGCCTGGATTCGCCGTTCCTCGACATCACCCCGGAACTGTGGGCGCGTTCGATCGCGATCAACCTGACCGGCACGTTCGACTGCTGCCAGGTCGTGCTGCCGGACATGATCGCGGAGGGCTGGGGGCGCATCGTCAACATCTCGTCGTCGAGCGTGCACAGCGGCTCCCCGGGTCTGGCCGGGTACGTGTCCGCGAAGTCCGGAGTGGTGGGACTGACCAAGGTTCTGGCGCTCGAATTCGGCAGGCACGGCATCACCGTCAACACGATCCCACCCGGGTTCATCGATACCCCGATGCTGCGCCGAACCGTCGAGAAGGGGTTCGTCGACCTGGACGCCCAGACCGCGAGAACCCCGGTCGGGCGGATCGGCCGGCCGGCCGATGTCGCTGCGGCCTGCGCGTTCCTCGTCGGCGAGGAGGCCGGATACATCACGGGCCAGGTGTTCGGAGTCAACGGTGGCCGCAACACCTGACGAACCGGTGTGCCTTTCCGGCGGTCCTGACCGCCACAAAGACACACCGGCCGGAACCCCGCGCATTCCCCCTGCCGCTGCAGCGGACTGGGCTCCCGAATTCGCGCAGTACGTCCGGGCGTTCCGCTCGTCCGTCGCGAGCGCCCCGACCGAGGAGGGACGTGCCTCCGGCTCGAATCTGCTCGGCACGCTCGCCCGCCATCCCGGCCTGGCCACCGCGTTCCTCGGCTTCAACAATCACCTGTTGCGCGGGACATCCCTCTCACCCCGGTGGCGTGAGCTGCTCGTGCTGCGGGTCGCGCACCGTCGCAGCTCGGACTACGAGTGGGCTCAGCACGTGCTGCTGGCCCGCAAGGCCGGGATCACCGAGGCCGAAATCTCCCTGGTTGCGGACGATAGCGGTGCGGAGCCCCTCATCCCGCTGGAACGGTCGATGCTCGCAGCGGTCGACGAACTGCTCGACGACGGCGCGATCGGCAGCCGGACGTGGGCGATCCTGTCCGCAGAGCTCGACGAACATCAGCTGATGGATCTCGTCTTCACCGTCGGCGCCTACTCGACGCTGGCAATGGCGTTGCGCTCGTTCGGGATCGAGCCCGAGGACGAACTGCTCCCCCACCTGCCGTCCGCAACCGACGGCGGGGGCGTGCCCCGCTGATCCGCCGTGTTCATCCTGGTACCGCGCCGCCGACCTACCTGCTCCCCTGCCCTGTTTTCCGAGCGAATGTATCGCTCAGTCGATTGAAGGAGACGAACGGTACATTCGCTCGGAAACGGTGGATCGCTGCGGTGTCCTCGAACGGCAGCAGCGGCAGTCGGACGCACGGCGTGGAAATCCTTCCCTGCGCGTGGAGCACCGCCTTGATGACGGTCGGGTTGGGGCCGGACATGAGCGCCGATACGGGACCGACGAGCCGGTTGCCCAGGTCCCGCGCCTGCTCGACCCGCCCGGCGCGCCACAGCCGGAACAGGTCGGCGAATTCGGCCGCGTAGACGTTGGCGCTCGCCGCGATCGCTCCCGCTGCCCCCATCGCGAACAACGGTGAAACCAGGGTGTCTTCACCGGCGAGAACCGAGAACGAATCCGGACCCTCGGCGAGCAGGCGCGCGGTATCGGTGTCGACCGCACCGACGGCCTGTTTGATGCCGACGATCCGCGGATGTTCCGCCAGCTGCACGATCGACTCGCAGCCGAGTTGCTGCCCGGTGCGATAGGGCACGTTGTACAGGACGATCGGCACCGGGCTGCGGTCGGCGACGTGCTCGAAGTGCGCGACGACTCCGGCCTCGGTCGGGCGCGTGTAGTACGGCACCACCACCAGCGCGGCTGTGACATCGGGCTGCTCCCCCAGCTCGTCGAGGGCGCGCACGGTGCCGGCCGTGTCGTTGGTTCCGGCGCCGACGAGCAGCGGTACCCGCCGCTCGCGGCACACCGCGGCGCAGATCCGCACCACCTCGCGGCGTTCCTGCGGACTCAGCGACGCCGCCTCGGCCGTGGTGCCCAGTGCGACGAGACCGGCGGCGCCGTCGTCGAGCACGATGTGCGCGAGGCGCTCCAGATCCGCGAGGGCGATCTCGCCGGTGTCGGTGAACGGGGTGACGAGCGGGACGAGGATTCCCGTGGGGTGGTAGGTCATGTGCCCAGCCTCGGCCCACAAAGGCTGTAGGTCCAGTTACTCTTCATGACGCAATACGTAAGCTGAACTGATGCTCGATATCCGCAAACTCCGTCTGCTGCGCGAACTCGCCCACCGCGGCACCATCGCGGCGGTCGCGGAAGCGCTGTCCTACACCCCGTCGGCGGTGTCGCAGCAACTGTCCGCCCTCGAACGCGAAGCCGGCCGTCCGCTGCTGATCCGCACCGGTCGTCGCGTGCGCCTGACCGCGGCGGGAACGGTTCTCGTCGAGCACACCGAGGTGATCCTGGCCGACCTGGAACGGGCGTCGGCCGCACTCGCGGCGAGCGAGACCGGGCTGACCGGATCGGTTCGCCTCGGCGCGTTCCCGACCGCGCTGCGGACGATCGTGCTCCCCGCTCTGATCGAGCTGCGGCGCACCGAGCCGGGACTGGAACCGACGCTCACCGAGGTCGACCCCGCCGATGTGCCGGATCTGCTCCGCGGAGATCACCTGGACATCGCGCTCGTCCACGAATACGACAACGTGCCGTCCACGATGGGCGCGGGGATCGAACTCGAACCGCTGCTCGACGAAGCCGTGTACCTCGCGTCACAGACCGCTCCGGAGGTGCCCGCGGACGCCGCGATCGCCAGCCACGCCACGAGCCGCTGGATCGTCGGCAACCCCGGCACGCTCTGCCACACCATGGCGGTGCGCAGCTGCCGGAACCACGGTTTCGAACCTCGGGTGGCCCATCGCATCGACGACTTCGCCGGTGTGCTGCAACTGGTTGCGGCCGGCGCCGGGGTCGCGCTCGTTCCGCAACTCGCCGTGACCGACGTGCCCGAGGGCGTGACTCTCACCGCTCTACCGATCGGCCGGCGGACCCGTATCGCGTACCGCGCCGGTAGCCGGTCACAGCCGATCCTCGCCGCGGTCGCATCCGAATTGCACCGCGCTGCACAGCCTTTCCAAGAGGAATAGAAGAGTCGGAAACGTCTCGGATCCGCATATTGCTGGAATGAAACAACTTTCGAGTTACAGATCCGGTATCGACAACTGCGCCAACGGATCAGAACGTTCCCGGCATTCCGCTCGAACCCGACGCCATCACTACTCGAATTCTCTTTGCACCTTTGCGATTTCGACAGCTAACCATCGGGGACACCTGGGGTACAACGGCGTAGGATTTTGCGCGAATCAACTGTCATCACTCGGGAAGTGATCATCATGCCGACTACCGAAGAATCCGTCGTCATCTCCCGCCCCGTCTCGGAAGTGTGGGACTTCCTCATGAATCCGCACAATTGGCCTTCCTGGGACTCGTCGAACCTCGAATGCGAGCAAATCACCGACGGTGGGGTCGGCGTGGGTACCCGCTGGCGCGGGGCCAACCGCATCCTGGGCAAGCGATTCGACTGGGAGAACGAGTTCACCGAGTACGAACCGCACAAGCGGGCCGTCACGAAGTCCGTGGGCGGCAAGCTGAACTTCGCCACGATATCGAAATTCGAGGAAACCGACGGCGGCACCCGATTCACCTATCGCACGGAGTCCGAAAGCGGACTCGGAGGGATCTTCGGCAAGCTGGCCGACCCCCTCGTGAACACCGCCTACTCGCGCATGGTGCGGGCGAACCTGGACAACCTGGCCGATCTGCTCACCGCACAGTCCGAGTGAGCCGGGCGGATCGAGTCAGCCCTCCGCCGCGAGCTGACCGCAGGCCGCCGCGATCTCCTGACCGCGGGTGTCGCGCACGGTGCACGAGACGCCCTGCGCCTGCACGCGCCGCACGAACTCGCGCTCGACGTCCTTGGGGCTGGCATCCCACTTGCTGCCCGGAGTCGGGTTGAGCGGGATCAGGTTCACGTGCACGAGCGGGCCGAGTGCCTTGTGCAGCTTCTTGCCGAGCATGTCGGCGCGCCACGGCTGGTCGTTGACGTCCCGGATCAGGGCGTACTCGATCGACACCCGGCGACCGGTCTTGTCCGCGTAGTACCGCGCCGCGTCGAGCACCTCGGAGACCGACCAGCGGTTGTTGACCGGCACGAGCGTGTCGCGCAGTTCGTCGTCGGGGGTGTGCAGCGAGACGGCGAGCGTGACGTGCAGGCCCTCGTCGGCGAGTCGGCGGATCGCCGGGGCCAGACCGACCGTCGACACGGTCACCGACCGCTGCGACAGCCCGAGGCCCTCCGGCGCCGGGGAGGTGATGCGGCGAACCGCGGCGACGACCCGCTTGTAGTTCGCGAGCGGCTCCCCCATTCCCATGAACACCACGTTCGACAGCCGGCCCGGTCCCCCGGCGACGTCGCCGTCGCGCAGGGCCGCCGCCGCGGCCCGGACCTGATCGACGATCTCCGCCGTGGACAGGTTGCGGTTCAGGCCACCCTGCCCGGTCGCGCAGAACGGGCACGCCATGCCGCAGCCGGCCTGGCTGGAGATGCACAACGTCGCCCGGTCCGGGTAGCGCATGAGCACGCTCTCGAGCAGCGTGCCGTCGCCCGCCCGCCACAGCGTCTTGCGTGTTTCCCCGCCGTCGCACGCGATGTGCTTGACGGCGGTCAGCAGCGGCGGGAACAACGCCTCACCGACCTTCTCCCGCATCGCGGCGGGCAGATCGGTCATCTTCTCCGGATCCGCCTCGAGCCGCCCGTAGTACTGGCGGGCGAGCTGGTCTGCGCGGAATGCGGGCAGCCCGAGTTCGCGCACCGCCTCACGCCGCTGCTCGGAGTCGAGGTCGGCGAGGTGACGCGGGGGCATACCGCGCTTGGGCGCGTCGAAAACCAGGGGCAGGGAAGAAGCCATAATCACCGATTATCCCATGATGCGGGCGGTGCCCCGGTGTGCGATCGGTAACGGCGACTGTGCCCGGTCGGCTCCGGTGCCCCAAACCGCGAGACTGGCGCCCGAAACCGCGAGACCATCTAAGAATGTCCACCCGGATCCGCCCCGAACTCGCCCGCTCGTGGCTGCTCGTGCCCGGGAACGCACCGGACCGTTTCGACCCGGCCGCGATCTCCCCCGCCGATGCGGTCGTGCTCGACCTCGAGGACGCCGTGCCGGCCGCCGACAAACCCGGCGCACGTGCCGGAGTCGTCGACTGGTTCCGCGGCGGCGGCGAAGCCTGGGTACGGATCAACGACGCCACCACCCCCTACTGGGCCGAGGACCTGGACGCGGTGGCCGGGCTTCCCGGCCTGGAAGGCGTAATGCTCGCGAAGACCGAGAGCGGTCAACAGGTCGACGCGACCGCCGACCGACTGCCGGAGAACACCCTGATCCTCGTGCTGATCGAGTCCGCGATGGGGCTCGAGGCGGCACCGGAGATCGCGCGGGCCGACGGAACGTTCCGGCTCGTGTTCGGCAGCGGCGACTACCGCCGCGACACCGGTGTCGGCGACTCGCCGCTCGCCCTCACGTATCCGCGGTCGCGGCTGGTCATCGCGAGCCGGGCCGCGCGCCTGGCGGGACCGATCGACGGCCCGTCCCTCACCGACGACCCCGCCACGCTCACCCAGGAGGCGGAGCTGACCCGGTCGATGGGGATGACCGGGAAGCTGTGCATGACACCGGAGCGGGCCGCCTACGCGAATGCGGCGCTGAGTCCGAGCCCGGACGACGTGACCTGGGCGCACGAGGTGATCGACCGGCTCGGCGAGGACGGCAGCCGGGTCCAGGACGGCAGCGACCTGCCGAGGCTGGCGAAGGCGAAGAAGATCACGAGGCTGGCGCGCGCCTTCGGCATCAAGAACAATCGTCGAGGGAACGGAGGTAACGGTCGGTGATGCGCCGTTGAGCCCGCCGGGCGACGGGAGCGCCCGCACGCGCCCACCACATCGCCGGCCGGGAGAACGCCTTGATCGTCAGGAGGACTGTGTCGTCGTCCCGCCACTCCACCCCGAAGTACTCCTCGCCCCGGACCGGATGGCCGGGAAGGGTGCCGTAGGCGAAACCCCGACGACGCGGTTCGTTCACGACGTACACGACCTCGCACGGTGCGGTGATGCCGACGGGACCCCATCCGACCCGCACGCTCATCCGCGCGCCGGGCACCGCGGTGGCCGAGTCCGCCCGGAACCCCGCACCGGCGCGACGCTGCAACTGCCATCCGAGCAGCCGGTCGGCTGCTCGGTGGAACGCCTCTTCGCCCGAACCGATGACGCGGGAGCGCACCGCGTGGTCGTAACCGTCCGGGAGAGTTCCCGCGGTCGCCCCGATCTCCGGATAGGTCGGCCGGTCGCCACGCGCCGTCACAGTTCCAGGCCCCGTGGTTTGCGACGGATGTGCAGCCGGTAGCGGACGGTCAGGCCGGTGCCCGGTGTTTCGCGGGCCGCCCGCTGCGCGATGCGTGGCGAGAATTCGATACCGAGGACGCGTTCGAGGCTCGCCCGGTCGGGAAATGCCCACTCGGTGTCGATGCGTCGCAGGTCGAAGCCCTGAGCCGCAAAGAAAGCCTCGACCGCGGGGGGATCGTAGTGCGGCAGGTCCTCGCGCATCCACCGTCCGTAGGGGTGCGCGGTCGCATCGAGGTCCACGACGGCCAGGGCCCCACCGGGACGGAGCACACGCAGGGCCTCGGTGATGCCGGCTCCGCAGCCGGGCCCGAAGAAGTACGCGGTGCGTGCGTGCACGAGGTCGACGCTGCTGTCCGGGAGCGGCAGTCGCTCCGCGTCGCCGCGCAGCACGGTGATCGTCTCGTCGGCGGCCGTGCGCCGGCGGGCGAGTTCGACGAGCGGCGGATGCGGTTCGACACCGGCGACCGTGCGCGCCTCCTGCGCGAACATCGGCAGGTGGAACCCGCTGCCGCATCCGACGTCGACGACGTCGGCTCCGGCCCAGTCGACGGCCTCCCGCAGCGCCGCGTACACGGCGCCACGGGTGTCCTGCGCGCGGTTCTCCTCCTCGTAGACCGCGGGCCAGTGCCAGATGTTGGGGCTGGCGATCACCCCGCTCTCCCGCACCGCGCGCCCGGCCCGTTGCACGGTCACTACACGAAGGCCGCGAGGACCAGCCAGGTGACGAAGGCGGACGGCAGGATCGAGTCCAGCCGGTCCATGATTCCGCCGTGGCCGGGAAGGAGGGTGCCCATGTCCTTGATGCCGAGATCGCGTTTGACCTGCGACTCGATGAGGTCGCCGGCGGTCGCGCACAGCACGAGCAGCAGTCCGAGCAGGACGCCGACCCACCACGCGGCGTCCAGCATCAACGTCACGGTGAGCACACCCGCGACGACGCACGCGATCAGCGAGCCGGCGAAGCCCTCCCAGGACTTCTTCGGGCTGATCGCCGGGGCCATCGGGTGCTTGCCGAACAGCACGCCGGCGGCGTAGCCACCGATGTCGGAGGACACGCACACGATCATGAGGCAGAACACTCGTTGCGCGCCCTGGTCCTGGAGCACCATCAGCGTCGCGAACGACGCGAGCAGGGGCAGCCACGCTGCCGTGAAGACGGTGACCGCGGTGTCGCGCAGATAGTTCTGCGGCTGCGCGGAGAGACCCCGCTGGAAAAGCCGCCAGAGCATGGAGACGACGACGGTGCCGGCGAACGCCGCCAGCACGCCCGTGGTGCCGTAGGGCCAGCCGAGCCAGATCATCGCCTGCCCGCCGACCAGCAGCGGGATCGGCGGGACGCGGACGTCGGCCTCGCGCAGTCGCTTGGTGACCTCCCACGTGGCGATCCCGATCGCGCACGCGACGACCGCGAGCCACGCGGTCGGCGCGAAGAGCAGGATGCCGATGACAAGGGCACCGAGGGCGGCGCCCACGCCGATCGCGGCCGGCAGATTTCGGCCGGCCTTGGATGCCTTCTTCGGTGCGGCCGCTTGTTCCGCAGCCGGAGCAGCGGGTGTGATTCCGTTGTCGTCACCGGAATCGAGTGGAAGCTGCGGGCCGGACGGCCCGTCGGCTCGACCCACTGTCAGACCTCCATCAATTCGGCTTCCTTGTGCTTGACCAGCTCGTCGATCTGCGCCACGTACTTGGCGGTGGTCTTGTCGAGGTCCTTCTCCGCGCGGTTCACCTCGTCCTCGCCGGCTTCGCCGTCCTTCTGGATGCGGTTGAGCTCGTCCATGGCCTTGCGGCGGACGTTGCGCACCGAGACCTTCGCGTCCTCACCCTTGGCCTTGGCCTGCTTGACCAGTTCGCGGCGGCGTTCCTCGGTCAGCTGCGGAACCGAGATGCGGATGATGTTGCCGTCGTTGGTGGGGTTCACGCCGAGGTCCGAGTTGCGGATCGCGGTCTCGATCGCGCCCAGCTGCGATGCCTCGTAGGGCTTGACGATCACCATGCGCGCCTCGGGCACGTTGATGCTGGCGATCTGGGTGATCGGCGTGGGCGCACCGTAGTAGTCGACGACGATGCGGTTGAACATGCCGGGGTTGGCCCGACCGGTGCGGATGCCACCGAGGTCGTCCTTGGCCACCGTGACGGCCTTCTCCATCTTCTCCTCGGCCTCGAAGAGGGCTTCATCGATCACGGCAGTTCCTCCATGTTCCGTTGTCCAATCATGACCGTACGAGTGTTCCGATCTTCTCACCGGCGACGGCGCGGGCGATATTGCCCTTGGTCAGCAGGTTGAAGACCATGATCGGCATGTCGTTGTCCATGCACAGGCTGAAGGCGGTCGCGTCGGCGACCTTGAGGCCCTTCTCGATGACCTCGCGGTGGGTGATCTCGGTGAACAGCGTCGCGTCGGTGTCGACGCGCGGGTCGGCGGAGTAGACACCGTCGACGGCCTTGGCCATGAGCACGACCTCGGCGCCGATCTCGAGGGCGCGCTGCGCCGCGGTGGTGTCGGTGGAGAAGTAGGGCATGCCCATGCCGGCGCCGAAGATCACGACGCGGCCCTTCTCGAGGTGGCGGCGGGCACGCAGCGGCAGGTACGGCTCGGCGACCTGTCCCATGGTGATCGCCGTCTGAACGCGGGTGTCGATGCCTTCCTTCTCCAGGAAGTCCTGCAGTGCAAGGGAATTCATGACCGTGCCGAGCATGCCCATGTAGTCGGAGCGGGCGCGCTCGAGGCCACGCTGCTGCAGTTCCGCACCGCGGAAGAAGTTGCCGCCACCAATCACGACCGCAACCTCGACACCGCTGCGGACGACCTCTGCGATCTGCTGCGCGACCGTCGTCACGACGTCCGGATCGAGTCCGACCTTCCCGCCGCCGAACATCTCGCCACCGAGTTTGAGGAGCACCCGGCGGAAACCGGGCCGTTCGTGGGCGTGGTCGGACATGGCTCTCCTCTGGTTGAGACGGATCGCGGATCGCGCAGGATCGGCCCTTTCATCCTGCCTCATCACCACCGTGGGGCCGAGACCGGGGCGTGAGGGGTCACGACCGTGTCGTGCCGGGCCGTGACGCGCCTCGACCCCGCGCGGCACGAGGCCGGCGGGGTCGAGGAACAGGTGGGTCTAGCTGGCGCCGACCTCGAAGCGAACGAAGCTGGACACCGTGGCGCCGGCCTCGTCGAGGATCGCCTTGACGGTCTTCTTCGAGTCCGTCACGGACGGCTGCTCGAGGAGCACGACGTCCTTGAAGAAGCCGTTGACGCGGCCTTCGACGATCTTCGGCAGAGCAGCCTCCGGCTTGCCCTCGGCCTTGGCGGTCTCCTCGGCGATGCGACGCTCGTTGGCGACGATCTCCTCGGGAACCTCGTCACGAGTCGTGTACTTCGCCTTGAGGGCCGCGACCTGCATTGCAGCGGCGCGAGCAGCCTCGGCGGCAGCGTCGCCCTCGCCCGAGTAGGCGACGAGAACGCCGACGGCCGGCGGCAGGTCGGTGGCGCGCTTGTGCAGGTAGACGGCAACCGGGCCGTCGAGGACGGCAACGCGACGCAGCTCGAGCTTCTCGCCGATCTTGGCCGAAAGCTCCTCGACCAGCGTGGCGACGGTCTTGCCGTCGACCTCGAGGGCCTTGAGGGTCTCGAGGTCCGCCGGGCGGGCCTCGGCGGCCGCGGTGACGATCTTGTCCGCGAGACCCTGGAACTCGTCGTTCTTCGCGACGAAGTCGGTCTCCGAGTTGAGCTCGATCAGAACGCCGTCCTTGGCGACGACCAGGCCCTCGGCCGTGGAGCGCTCGGCGCGCTTGCCCACGTCCTTGGCGCCCTTGATGCGCAGCTGCTCGACGGCCTTGTCGAAGTCGCCGTCGTTGTCGGCGAGAGCGTTCTTGCAGTCCAGCATTCCGGAGCCGGTGAGCTCACGGAGACGCTTGACGTCGGCGGCGGTGTAGTTCGCCATGGGAAGCGAGCCTCCTGTGTGTGAAGGAAAAGTTCATCGGGTGCGGGCGACGCCGCGCGGGCGGCCCGCAGTGCAACGGCCCCGACCAGAAGCTCGCGATCGAGCGGTCGGGGCCGTGCAACGGATCAGGCCTCGGGGGCTGCGTCCGAGGCGGGTGCCTCGGTCTCGGCGGCCGGGGTGGCCTGCGCGAGCAGCTCCTGCTCCCACTCGGCGAGCGGCTCACCGGCGCCGGCCTCGGGCTTGGCATCCTTGTCGGCGCTCTGGCCGGCACGGGCCTGCACGCCCTCGGCGACGGCGGACGCGACGACCTTGGTCAGCAGCGCCGCGGAACGGATCGCGTCGTCGTTGCCCGGGATCGGGTAGTCGACGAGGTCCGGGTCGCAGTTGGTGTCGAGGATCGCGATGACCGGGATGTTCAGCTTGCGAGCCTCACCGACGGCGATGTGCTCCTTGTTGGTGTCGACGACCCAGATGGCCGACGGAACCTTGGCCATGTCCCGGATGCCGCCGAGCGTGCGCTCCAGCTTGGTCTTCTCACGCGTGAGCATGAGGATTTCCTTCTTGGTGCGACCCTCGAAGCCACCGGTCTGCTCCATCGACTCCAGCTCCTTCAGGCGCTGCAGGCGCTTGTGGACGGTGGAGAAGTTGGTGAGCATGCCGCCGAGCCAGCGCTGGTTCACGTAGGGCATCCCGACACGGGTCGCCTCTTCCGCGATGGACTCCTGGGCCTGCTTCTTGGTGCCGACGAACAGGACCGTGCCGCCGTGGGCGACGGTCTCCTTGACGAACTCGTACGCCTTGTCGATGTAGGTCAGCGTCTGCTGCAGGTCGATGATGTAGATGCCGTTGCGGTCGGTGAAGATGAACCGCTTCATCTTCGGGTTCCAGCGACGGGTCTGGTGGCCGAAGTGTGCGCCGCTGTCGAGCAGCTGCTTCATGGTAACGACAGCCATAGCTGTGTTCTGCCTTTCGTTTCGGTTGCTGCGGGCACGCTGCCCGCCCTGGCGTCCGCATGCCCACCGAACCCTTGCGGGACCAGCCGATGGCCATGTTCCGATGTGCCCGACAACTTGCAGCACGATCGGCGCGCGGACGCGCGAAGTCGATCTGCGTACGCAGACCGCCCGACAAGTGTACGGCTTCTGCCCGCCGCACCGTAAACCGCCCGGTGAGCGCCGTGCGGTGGGGCTGTGGACCGAGCCCGAGTTGTCCACAATCGCGGGAAGCGGTCTGTTGCGCTCTCCCCCGGCGTATCACTGTCGACGGATGAGAATCGTCACGGCGCTCGCCGTCTCGTCCGTCCTCTGGTTCACGGCAGCACCGGGGTGCGTCCCGGCCGCGCACGGTGCGTCGCCGGACTACGACTGGCCGCTGCAGCCGCGCCCCTCGGTGACCCGGCCGTTCGATCCGCCCGAACACGACTGGCTTCCGGGACATCGCGGCGTCGACCTGTCGGGATCGATCGGGCAGGTGGTCCGGTCCGCCGCGGCCGGCACGGTCGTGTTCGCCGGGGTCGTCGGCGGAAAGCCGGTGGTGTCGATCGACCACGAGGGCGGTCTGCGCACCACCTACGAACCGGTCACCGCGAGCGTGACGCCGGGCCGGCGCATCGCGCGCGGCGAACCGATCGGCACCCTCGAACCCGGGCACGAAGGTTGCCCCGTCGCGGCGTGCCTGCACTGGGGTCTGCGCCGCGACCGCTCCGACTACCTCGACCCGTTACCGCTGGTCCGGCCCACCGTCATCCGACTCGAACCGGTGTGACACCCGCTCACCACCGCACGGCGTGCCGGCCCGACACGGGCGGAAAGTCGTCGGCGACCATCGCCGCGAGTTCCACGAACGCCCGTCGCGTCGCCGGGCGCAGCAGCTCGAGGTCGAGTTCGGCGCCCTCGGCGAGGTGCTCGTCGAACGGCACCACCTGCACCGCCCGGCAACGCGCCAGGAAATGCGCGGTCAGGGCATCCATGTCGATGTTCGACGCGCCCGGCCGGGCCGCGCTGATCACGACGACGGTGCGGGCTACGAGTTCCTCGAACCCGTGGTGTTCGAGCCAGTCCAGGGTCGCCGCGGCGCTACGGGCACCGTCGATCGCGGGCGAGCTGACCAGCACCAGCGCGTTCGCCAGGTCGAGCACCCCGCGCATCGCCGAGTGCATGATGCCGGTGCCGCAGTCCGTGAGGATGATGTTGTAGTAGACCTGCAGGATTTCGACGACCTGCCGATAGTCCGACTCACTGAACGCCTCCGACACGGCCGGGTCGCGTTCGCCGGCCAGCACCTCGAGCCGGCTCGCCGCCTGCGACGTGTGGGCCCGCACATCCGAATAGCGCTCGATGTTCGGTGCGGCCGCGAGCAGATCCCGGACGGTCGAGTGCGTCTGCTGCGGCACCCGCTGGGCCAACGTTCCGAAATCGGGATTGGCGTCGACGGCGATCACGCAGTCCCCGCGTAGCGAGGCGAACGTCGATCCGAGCCCGACGGTCGTCGTCGTCTTTCCGACGCCGCCCTTGAGCGAGAGCACCGCGATGCGGTAGTCGCCGCCGATGGGTTGACGGATCCGGTCGATCATCTCCTGCCGGTGGGATTCGCCGGTGGACTCGCCGGGGTTGAGGATGCCTCCGGTCAGCCGGTGCACACTGCGCCGCCAGCCACCCGACGGGGACCGGCGGGAGCGTTTGACGAGCACGCCCGATTCCAAGTCGAGGCTCGACGGCTGGTGATCGGGCATCGGCGGCGGTGGCGTGGGTTCGGCAGCCGGTGCGGGCGGGAGTTCCGGGGCCTGCGGCTGTCGCGCGACCTCGGATTCGGGCTGGAGCGTCGGGGTCGGGTCCGCCGGCGCCGCGGGCTGCGGCCGGTGTTCGGTCGGCGGTGGCGTCACCCTCGGCTCCGCCGGAACCGACATGCGAGGTTCGACCGGCGGCGCGGAGGACGGTACCTGCCGGGCCGGTGGTTGCGGGACCGGCGGCTGCTCGACCTGCGGCACCTGCTCGACGGCCGGGTGTGCGACCGGCGGCTGCTCGACGGCCGACGCCGGCAGCGGCATGTGCCAGGACATCTGCGGATTCGGGTGCGGATTCGGGTAGGGCGCGGGCTCCGGGATCGGACCCGGCACCGGCTCTGCGGGGACGGGTGCGGGCGAGGGCGCCGGAACCGGCGAGGACGGCGACAGCGGTGCGCCGAACGGAACGGACGCGATCGGCGTCGACGGGACCATCGGTGAGTCTGCGGTGCCCGGAGCTGCCGGGACCTGGGGTTCCGGCTGCACGGTCGGTGGCGACTGGACCTCCTGCGGAGCCTGGTCGTCGTGCGAAGACCGGCCCGAGCGCAGGAACCCGCGCCGGGCGGGTGTGGCTACCGGTTCCGGCGGCTCCCCCTGAAGCCAGGCCGGCAGAGCATGCGTCGACTCGTCGCTTTTCACTGATTCCCCCCGGATCGAATACGCGGGGACGCTACCAAATCCGTCCGACGCCGTCGGAGCGGATCAGGCGCGGGGATGCGCCTGTTCGTGGGCGGCTCGCAGCCGCGCGACCGACACGTGTGTGTAGAGCTGTGTCGTCGCCAGGCTCGAATGGCCGAGGACCTCCTGGACGACCCGCAGATCGGCGCCGCCCTCGAGCAGATGGGTTGCCGCGCTGTGCCGCAGCCCGTGCGGTGCCAGATCCGGGGCCCCCGGTACCGCGGCCACGGCGTCGTGGACCACGGTGCGCACCTGACGCTGGTCGATCCGTCCCCCCCGTTTGCCCAGCAGGAACGCCGGGCCGGACGACGGGCGCACGAGTTCCGGCCGCCCGTGCCGCAGCCACTCGTCGATCGCGGCTGCGGCGGGAACCCCGTAGGGCACGACCCGTTCCTTGTTGCCCTTGCCGAGCACCCGCAACACGTTCCGTTCCGCGTCGACGTCGTCGACGTCGAGTCCGCACAGTTCCCCTACCCGGATCCCCGTCGCGTACAGCAGTTCCACGATCAGGCGGTCGCGGATTGCCACCGGGTCCCGTTCGACGGCACCGGATTCCGCGGCGTCCATGAGTTCGAGGGCCTGATCGGTCCGCAGCACCGCGGGCAGGGTGCGATGCGCGCGCGGAGAGACGAGCCGCGCCGCCGGGTCGTGATCGAGGCGGGACGTCCGCACGAGCCACGCCGTGAAGGTGCGGGCGGTCGAGGTGCGCCGGGCGAGGGTCGTGCGGGCGGCACCGGCGGCGACCTGTGCGGCGAGCCAGGCTCGCAGCACGTCGAGGCTCAGGTCGGTGATGCGCGCACCGGGATGCGTGGCTTCGAGGTGTTCGAGCAGGGAGCGGACGTCGGTGGTGTAGGCGCGGACCGTGTGTGCGGAGCGACCGCCCTGCAGCGCGAGGTGTTCGGCGAATTCCTCGAGGTGCACGGCGAGCGGGGCCGGGAGGTCGGTCATGACGCCACGGTGGTCGGCGGAGTCGGCGCGCGCAAGTTCCCGCGCCGTGGAACGGGGGCCGCGGCGGGCGGACGACCGACCACTAGGGTTAGTTCGTGAGTAAAACAATTCCTCTGCCGATGCTGTTCGCACTGGCGCTGCTGTCGGCGATCGCGCCGCTCGCCACGGATATGTATCTGCCCGGCCTGCCGATCATGTCGGAGAGCCTGGGCACCACGACCGTCGGAGTTCAGCTCACCCTGACGACGTTCATGGCCGGGC
This sequence comes from Rhodococcus sp. NPDC003382, assembly GCF_053589135.1. NCBI lineage: Bacteria > Bacillati > Actinomycetota > Actinomycetes > Mycobacteriales > Nocardiaceae > Rhodococcus > Rhodococcus sp. NPDC003382. Next base: position 18,819 of record NZ_JBSFRH010000041.1, on the reverse strand, counting down.
TCGGCGCGGGACAGTTGATCGTCGGACCGCTGTCCGACAGCTGGGGACGCCGGCGGCTGTTGCTCGCCGGCACCGTGGTGCTCGCACTGAGCAGCGTGCTGTGCGCGACGGCTCCGACGATCGAGGTGCTGGTGGGGGCCCGATTGATCCAGGGATTCAGCGGTGGCATCGGCATCGTGCTCGCGCGTGCGGTCATCGCCGACCGCGCGAGGGGCAACTCCGCGGCGAGACTGTTCGGCATCATGATGATCATCGGTGGTGTGGCACCGATCGTCGCGCCGCTGCTCGGTGGCGCCTTGCTCGGCCCGATCGGGTGGCGCGGCATCTTCTGGGTGCTGGCGGCCGTGGCCGTGGTGATGACGCTCGGTGTGCTCGTGTTCGTCCCCGAATCGCTGCCGCCGGAAAAGCGTCACGGCGGAGGATTGAGCGCACTCGCCCGGAACTTCGGCTATGTCGTCCGCAACCGCCGGTTCGTCGGCTACGCCGCCACGTTCGCGTTGGGTTTCGGCGCGATGTTCGCCTACATCTCGGCGTCGGCGTTCGTCACCCAGGATCTGCTGGGACTGTCGCCGGGCCAGTTCTCGATGGTCTTCGCGGCCAACTCGATCGGACTGGTCGGCGCCAACGTCGTCAACACGCGCCTGATCGGGCGAATCGAGGTCCGCGCACTGCTGCGGTTCGGCGTGACCGTGCACTTCGCAGCCGGGATCGCGCTGCTGCTCGCGGCGATGTTCGCGGGTACCGAACGCTGGGTGATCCTGCCGCTGCTGTGGGTGTGTGTCACGAGCCTCGGTTTCGTCATGGGCAACGCGACAGCGCTGGGACAGGGCCAGGTTCCCTCGGCCGCCGGCACCGGTTCGGCGCTCATGGGCGCATGCCAGTTCGGCCTCGCGGCCGTCGTGTCCCCGCTGGTGGGGTTGGGCGGCGAGGACACCGCGGTGCCGATGGCCCTGGCGATCGTGGTGTGCGGGGGGCTCGCGCTCACCGCGCTGCTGACGCTGACACGCGAGCCCCACGACCGCACCGTCGAGGAGTGAAACCTCAGACTGCTTCGCTCGCAGCCAGTTCACGCTTCCATTCGCGGAACGTCTCCTCGGTCCGGCCGCGCTTCCAGTAGCCGGAGATCGACGCGCGGGCCGCGGGCACGCCGCGTTCCTTGCGGATGTACGGGCGCAGATGGTGCATCACGGTCTCGGCCTCGCCGTGCACGAATGCGTGCACCTCACCGGGCAGCCACTGTGCACCGGTCACCGCGGCGACCAGCGGCGCGTTCGCTCCCGCACGGTCCTCGCCGACGGATCCCGCGTCGATCCCGCGGTGCAGCCAGGTGATCTCGACACCGGCCGGAGCGGTCAACGGGATCTCGTCGTCGGCACCGGCGACCTCGATGAACACCCGTCCGGTCGCGTCGGGCGCGAGGGATTCGAGTGCGGCCGCGATCGCGGGGATCGCGGTTTCGTCGCCGGCGAGCAGGTGCCAGTCCGCGTCCGGGTCGGGACGGTAGGCGCCGCCCGGTCCCCGGACGACGACGGTGTCACCCGGTTGCGCCGACACGGCCCAGGGTCCGGCGACGCCCTGATCTCCGTGGACGACGAAGTCGATCGCGATCTCGCGACGCTCGGTGTCGACGGACCGCACCGTGTAGGTGCGCACGACGGGACCGTCCGGGGATTCGAGTTCGATCTTCACGTAGGAGTCGGTGAAGACGCTCGGTTCGAACTGCGCGAATCCCGGACCGCCGAAGTACACGCGGGTCAGATGGTCGGAAAGTCGTTCGGTCCGCACCACGGTCAGTTCCGTCGATTTCGGTGCCTTTCGGGCCACCTGCCACCTCCATTAATCAGGGTTACCTAACTCGACGACCCTACATGCCGACGGTCTCGTCCGGTGCTGCTCCGCGACGCGACCAGCCCGTGTCGTCGCGCGAGACCAATCCGGCCATCTCGAGCATCGGCAACGCCGCACGGACCCGGTCGACGTCCAGACCGGCCGACTCGGACAGTTCCGCGACACTGCTCGGTCCGACCGCGGGAAACGCCTCGTACACCAGTTCCATGTCACCGGAAAGGCCGTCCAGCGCACGGTGCCACGACGCGTCCCCGTCGTCGGCGACACCGATCGGACCGGCCGCCTCGACCACCTCGCGGGCATTCCCCACCAGCGTCGCCTCCCCCTCCCGGATCATCCGATGGCAACCCTGCGAGGCCGCCGACGTGACCGGGCCCGGCACCGCCAGCACCGGGCGCCCGAGCCGCCGCGCCCACGACGCGGTGTTCCGGGCTCCGCTGCGCCAACCGGCTTCGACGACCACGACCGCGCTGCTCGCCCCCGCGACCAACCGGTTGCGCGCCAGGAACCGGTATCGGGCCGGTGTGGTGCCGGGCGGATACTCGCTGATCACCGCCCCCTGCTCGGCGATCCGGCGCAGCATCACCGTGTGCGCGGACGGATACGCCCGGTCCACGCCACACGCGAGCACCGCGACGGTCGTGCCGCCGACGCCGAGCGCCGCGCGATGCGCCGCGGCATCGACACCGAACGCCGCGCCCGACACCACAGTCCAGCCGTCGACCGCGAGATCACCGGCGATCTCGGCGGTGACGTGTTCTCCGTAACCGCTCGCCGCGCGCGTGCCGACGACCGCGACCGCGCGTTCGAACAGTTCGTCGAGCGGCCGATTGCCCAGCACCCACAACGCCAACGGGACGGTGTCGGAATCGGCGCCGCCGGTGAGGGCGTCGAACGACAGGAATTGCCACGCAGGCCATTCCGCGTCGTCCGGTGTGACGAGCCGTCCGCCGAGCCGGGCCACCATCTCGAGATCTGCGGCGGCGGTGTCCAGGTGCGCCCGCGCCCGGGTGCGACGGGAGATCCCCGCCCCGCGCGTGCCGTCGCGCACCGCGTCGGCGATCGTTTCGGGTCCGTGCTGCGCGATCGCATCCGCGAGGCGTCGCGACGCTCCCTGCGCCACCGTCGACAGATAGGCCCACGCGAGGCGGCGCGGGTCCTGCGCGCTCATGCGACTCCCCTGTCCCGGAAGTCGAGTGCCGCCGCGACCTCCGTCTCCCCCGGTCTGTCGAGTCCGGCGAGATCCCCGACCGTCCAGGCAACTCTGATTGCCCGGTCTGCCCCGCGCGCGGTGATCGCACCCTTCCGCAGCGCCCATTCGACGGGTTTGAGCGCGGCCGGTGACAAGCGGAATTTCTGTCGCAGCGCCGGTCCGGGAACCTCAGCGTTGGTGGACCAGCCGAACTCCGACCATCTCTCGGCGGCGGCCGCTCGAGCCCGCGCGACGCGGGCGCGGACCTCCTCGGTGCTCTCCCCCGTATCGCCCATCAACGCGCTCGTCGCGACGGATTCCATCCGCACCCGTAGATCGACGCGATCGAGCAGCGGCCCGGACAGCTTGCCCAGATAGCGGCGACGCGCGGTCGGGGCGCACACGCAATCGGCATCGCGCGGCGGTGCACACGGGCACGGATTCGCGGCGAGGATCAGCTGGAATCTCGCCGGATAACGGGCGACTCCGTCGCGACGCGCGATCCGCACCTCCCCGTCCTCGAGTGGGGTGCGGAGCGCTTCGAGTGTCTTGAGTCCCATCTCGGCGACCTCGTCGAGGAACAGCACGCCGCGGTGTGCCCGGCTCACCGCGCCGGGTTTCGCCATGCCGGTGCCGCCACCGATGAGAGAGCTGACCGATGCGGTGTGGTGCGGAGCGATGAACGGCGGATCCAGGACCAGGGGCCGATCCGGGCTGAGCGTGCCGGCGACCGAGTGGATCGCGGTGACCTCGAGGGCATGCTCCTCCGACAGAATCGGCAAGATGCCCGGAAGGCGTTGAGCCAACATGGTTTTCCCGATGCCCGGTGGCCCGGTGAGCATGAGGTGATGTGCTCCCGCGGCGGCGACCTCGATGGCGCGCCGCGCCTCGAGTTGCCCGACCACCTCGCTCAGATCCGCCCGTACCGGGCGTTCCGGCACCGGGTTCGCGTCGGGACGATGCAGCGGCCCGTCCCCGCGCAGCCACAGCACGACCTCGGTGAGGGTGTCGGCGCCGAACACGTCGATGCCGTTCACCAGTCCCGCCTCGGCCATCGTCGCCGTGGGTACGACGATGCGCGCCCATCCGGCGCGGGCGGCCGCCAGGACCGCGGGCAACACCCCGCGGACCGGACGGATCCGTCCGTCCAGGGCCAGTTCCCCGATCAGGATCGTCCTCGTCAGTGCTTCCAGCGGAAGCGCTTTCGCCGCGTTGAGCACGGCACAGGCTAGTGCGACGTCGTACACGCTGCCGACCTTCGGTAGCGTCGCGGGCGACAGTGCCAGCACCACTTTCGAATCCGGCCACTCCCCACCGGAATTCGTCACGGCCGCGCGCACCCGATCGCGCGATTCCTGTAGGGCCGCATCCGGCAGTCCGACCATCTTGACGCCGGGCAGACCCCGGCCGATGTCGGCTTCGATTTCCACGACCTGGCCGTCGACACCGGTGACGGCGACCGAGAATGCTCGTCCCAGTGCCATCACAGCACCTGCTTCAGGTGCGTGATCTTCGCCTCCCCGGGTTCACTGACCAAAACGGTGACGACGTCGACGCGGATGCGGCGCCACCGCGTCTCCTGCTCGGCCAGCCACAGGCCGGCGAGGCGCCGCATCCGGTCGGCCTTCTCCGGTGTCACCGCCTCGGCGGGGCTGCCGTAGCCGAGGCCCGTGCGCGTCTTGACCTCGACGAACACGAGCACCGCCCCGTCCCGGGCGATGAGGTCCAGTTCGCCGTAACGGCAGCGCCAATTGCGTTCGAGCACCACCATTCCGGCGGATTCGAGAAATTCGGCGGCCAGATCCTCCCCGCGCGCCCCCAACTGTTGATTGCGTCCCATCCGTGCTCCTCCCCTACGTGACCTCCACTGTGCGGAAGCAGGGGGCGACGCAGAACCCGGGAAACCGAATTCGGCGGAATCTGTGGATGAATCACCCGCCTGTGGACAACCCTGTCCCCGGAGCACCGTGGGCGCGGAATCTGTCGGATGCGGCGTGTATGGACGCCCGGAGATTTCCGGGCGGACGACCTACGATCGGCACATGAGCGGTCTCCCCCGGTCGATGCAGAACTTCCGGCGGCGTTGCGACGACTGGATGCACAAGCATGTTGCGAATCCGGTCGCCGTGCGCCTTCCTCAGCAGACGCTTCTCGAAACCGTCGGTCGACGCAGCGGCGCGGTGCGGCGAACGCCTGTCGGCGGCTGCATCGTCGGCGACGAGTTCTGGATGGTGTCGAACCACGGGACCAGCTCCGACTACGTACGCAATCTGCTCGCCCGGCCCGACGATCGACGCGGTGAGTGCGAATCGCTCACGCTACAGCGTGGGCGGATTCCGAATCGCGTCGTGGATCGGAACGAGCGCCGTCAGCCCAGCTTGTCGGGCAGCCGCAGTTCCGGCTTGTCCAGCTCCTCGATGTTGACGTCCTTGAACGTGATGACTCGGACGTGCTTGACGAAGCGAGCGGGGCGGTACATGTCCCACACCCACGCATCCGACATGCGCACTTCGAAATAGACTTCGCCACCGACGTTCTGCGGGATCAGCTCGACGGCGTTCGCCAGGTAGAAGCGACGCTCGGTCTCCACCACGTAGGCGAACTGACCGACGATGTCCCGGTACTCCCGGTAAAGCGAGAGTTCCATCTCGGTTTCGTACTTCTCGAGATCCTCGGCACTCATCGGTCTCGGTGTCCTCCCGTTCTGGTGTGTCCTGCCATCATCCCGCATCCGCCTCGTCGGAATCGAATCCCCGGGCATTCTCCCGCGCGCCGACGACCGCCCGGACGTTCGCCCAGGACCGACGATGTTCGCGGCTCGGCCCCAGTTCGCGCAACGCAGCCATGTGGAAGGCGGTGCCGTAGCCCTTGTGGACGGCGAATCCGTAGCCGGGCAGTTCGTCGTCGAGTTCGACCATCATCCGGTCACGGGTGACCTTCGCGAGGACACTCGCCGCAGCGATGCAGGCCGCGGCGCCGTCCCCACCGATCACCGGCAGCGACGCCGCCGGGAGGCCCGGCACCCGGAAACCGTCGGTGAGGACGTACCCGAGCGGGGTCGCCAGTCCCGCGACCGCGCGGCGCATACCCTCGATGTTCGCGACGTGCACGCCGATGGCGTCGACCTCCGCCGCGGGAACCACGACGACGCTGGACGCCACCGCACGACGCTGGATGATCGGGAACAGTTCCTCGCGCGCCTTCTCGGTGAGCTTCTTCGAGTCGTCGAGCCGCGCGAGCGACGGGTGCGGTTTCGGTCCGAGGACGCAGGCCGCGATGACCAGCGGGCCGGCGCACGCGCCGCGACCGGCCTCGTCGACGCCGGCGACGGGTCCGAGACCGCAGCGGGTCAGCGTCGATTCCATCGTCCACAGGCCCGAGGACCGGCGGACGACGGGGCGAGGTGGCCAACCGTTCACGATTACTGGATCTCCGGTGAGTCGATCATGCCCCAGCGACCGGGCGGCAGCACGATCATGCGGGCCTTGCCGATCACATTGTCCAACGGAATGGTGCCCTGGTTCTCGTCTCCGACGTGCCAGCGCGAATCCGCCGAGTTGCTGCGGTTGTCGCCCATGACCCACACGTGGCCTTCGGGAACGGTGACCGGGCCGAAGCAGCGGCCGGACTTCATCTCGGTCTCGCAGGTGAGCACGCCCGGGGTGAACGGGAAGTCCATCTTGACGTACGGCTCGTCGAGCGGCTTGCCGTCGACGAGGACCCGACCCTGGTCGTCGCAGCATTCGACGGTCTGTCCGCCGACGGCGATGACACGCTTGACGAGGTCGTTCTCGTCCGGCGGGACGAGGCCGACCAGCGAACCGACCTCCTGGACACCGCGGATCACGACGTTGTCGGAGCGCGTCGACTTGTATCCGGTGGACCACGAATCCGGGCCCTTGAAGACGATGACGTCGCCGGGCCGCGGGTCCCCGAACCGGTAGCTGATCTTCTCGACGACGATGCGGTCGCCGGTACACCCCTCGCAGCCGTGCAGTGTCGGTTCCATCGACTCCGAGGGAATCAGGTAGACCCGCGCGATGAATGTCTGGAGAAGGAAACTCAGGACGAGTGCGACGACGATCAGCAGTGGCAGTTCTCGCCAGAACGACTTCTGCTTCTTGGTTTCCCCCGAATCCTTCCGCTCTCGGGAACCGATGCTCTGTCGATCTCCGGATCCCCGCTGGGCGAGGCGGTCCTGCGACTCCGGCGCGGCCGGATCCTGCGGTGTTTCTGCCACCGGATCAGACTAGCGTCTGGGCTTCACTCGACTGCGCGGACACCACACACGCCACGAAGCCCGGTCCGGGAATGTCCGGACCGGGCTTCGTGTGAACCGTGGGATCAGGCGTGAGCGCTCAGCGCTTTTCCTTGATCTTGGCGGCCTTGCCGCGCAGGTCGCGCAGGTAGTACAGCTTGGCGCGACGCACGTCACCGCGGGTGACGACCTCGATCTTGGCGAGGTTGGGGCTGTGGACCGGGAAGGTCCGCTCGACGCCGACGCCGAACGACACCTTGCGAACGGTGAAGGTCTCGCGGACACCGCCGCCCTGACGCCGGATCACGACGCCCTTGAAGACCTGCACGCGCTCCTTCGAGCCCTCGATAACCTTGACGTGCACGTTCAGCGTGTCACCGGGACGGAACTCCGGGATGTCGTCGCGCAGGGACTTGGCGTCCAGAAAGTCCAGGGTGTTCATCGGTTGTTCATCCTCTTGTTCGCTCGAGCAGAGGAACCGAGCGGCGGCCGCCTTCGGGCGGGGCTCGACTGGTTCGTACCCAGGTCAGGTAGGCGTGCCCGATCCGGGCAACCCGTCAATTGTGCCAGATGCAACGCCGGTCGATGAAATCGGTGGGGGCGCTGCGTGCACGGTGCGGTCGAGTTCGGCTTCCGCGGCGACCCGCGAATGCTCCACACTGTCCCGCACGGTGTCGAGCGTGGGCTGCCCGGCGACGAGGTCCTGCACGAAGATCTTCGCCCGGATCATCGGCCGGCGGTAGCGGCGTTCACGGGCGATCGAGCGGCGCATCTTGCGAGCCCTGCCCTGATACCGCCACCGCGCCCACGGAGCTCCCGGCCGCGACAGGCGGATCGCGCCGACGAGCAGCAACGGCAGGAAGAACAGCCCGATCAGCCCCGTCCAGATCTTGCCCTTGAGCAGCACGATCGCCGCGAGCGCCAGGTTGATCAGCGCCGATGCGATGATGCCCGCGCGGACACCCCACGAGGTGCTTTCGTTGAAATCGGTGACGTCGGCCAGCTCCAACGGCTGCACGCCGAGCAACACCAGACCGGTCACGGCCAATGCGACGAACACTGCGTCGACCGAGACCCGTCCCTCCTCCTCCCAGTAGACGTCGTTCAGGTAGAAGATCAGCGCGAACTCGTCGAGGGTCAGGGCGGTGCCGATCCCGAAGAACGTCGCCAGCGCGGCACCGGTGACCTGGCTCCCGTTCTCGTAGACGGCGATGAGCGCACCGCCGGAGATCACCATGGTGACCACACCGAAAACGACGTGGTGCACGTGCTGACCACCCGGCGTGACGTTCCCGGGCCACCAGCGCACCTGGGCGCGGATCAGTCGCACGCTGAGCCGGATGAACAGGAACGCAGCGAGGAACCCCAGGAGGAAGAAGAGCAGGGGCAGCCGCCCTCTGTCGATGATCTCGTGCCGGAGCCAATCGCTCATGGCGCCACCACCGTCGACCGCATGGCTCCAAGCATGTCAGGCCGGGGCCGCGCCGGTGACCCGACACGAACCCCGGCCCGCCACTTTTACTTCCCGAATCCGGCGCGGCGCAGTGCGTCGGCCATCGACCCGGAAGCGGGCGCCGAGTCGGACCGGCGATCCCGCGATCCCTGCCGTCCCCCGCTCTGCCGGCCGCCGGCCGGGTTCCCACCGCCCTGCCGCGGGTTGCGGCGCTGCTGACCGCCGGGGCGGGCTCCGCCGCGCGCGGACGGGGCCGCACCGCCGTTGCCGTCGCCGGCGGGGATCTCGTCGTCGAGGCGCAACGTGAGGCTGATGCGCTGACGCGGCACGTCCACGTCGAGCACCTTGACCTTGACGACCTCACCGGACTTGACGACGTCGTGCGGGTCCTTGACGAAGCTGCGCGACATCGCCGACACGTGCACCAGGCCGTCCTGGTGGACGCCGACGTCGACGAAGGCACCGAACGCGGCGACGTTGGTGACCACGCCCTCGAGCACCATGCCCGGCTTCAGATCGGCGACCTTCTCGATGCCGGCCGCGAAGGTCGCGGTCTTGAACTCCGGCCGCGGGTCGCGGCCGGGCTTCTCGAGTTCGGCGATGATGTCGGTGACGGTCGGCAGACCGAATCGGTCGTCGACGAACTCGGCGGGCCGCACCGCGCGCAGCGCAGTGGTGTTGCCGATCAGTTCCCGCACGGTGCTGCCGGTGCGGTCGACGATGCGCCGCACCACCGGGTAGGCCTCGGGGTGCACCGCGGAACTGTCGAGCGGGTCGTCGCCGTTGGGGATGCGCAGGAAGCCCGCGCACTGCTCGAACGCCTTCGGGCCGAGCCGCGCCACGTCCTTGAGCGCAGTGCGGGTGCGGAACGGGCCGTTCTGGTCGCGGTGCGCGACGATGCTCTCGGCGAGGGACCCCGAGATGCCCGACACACGCGCGAGCAGCGGCACCGAGGCGGTGTTCACGTCCACACCGACGGCGTTCACCGCGTCCTCGACGACCGCGCCGAGCGAACGCGCCAGCAGGGTCTCGGACACGTCGTGCTGGTACTGGCCGACGCCGATCGACTTCGGGTCGATCTTGACGAGTTCGGCGAGCGGGTCCTGCAGCCGCCGGGCGATGGACACCGCACCCCGGATGGACACGTCCAGGTCGGGCAGTTCCTGCGAGGCGTAGGCGGACGCCGAGTACACGGAGGCGCCGGCCTCGGACACGACGATCTTCGTCAGGTTCGTCGCACCGGACTTCGCGATCAGCTCGGTGGCGAGGGCGTCCGTCTCGCGGGACGCGGTCCCGTTGCCGATCGCGACGAGTTCGACGCCGTGCTTCGCGACCAGACCCGCGAGCGTCGCGAGCGCCTGATCCCACTTGTTGTGCGGCTGGTGCGGGTAGATCGTCGCATGGTCGACGACCTTGCCGGTGGCGTCGACGACCGCGACCTTCGTGCCGGTCCGGAAACCGGGGTCCAGGCCCATCGTCGGCCGGGTACCCGCAGGTGCGGCGAGCAGCAGGTCGCGCAGGTTCGCGGCGAACACGTCGACGGCGTCCTGCTCGGCGGACTGCCGCAGCCGCATCCTCGTGTCGAGACCGAGGGAGACGAGCAGTTTGGTGCGCCACGCCCAGCGCACGGTGTCGAGCAGCCACTTGTCGGCGGCGCGGCCCTGGTCGGCGATGCCGAACCGGGCGGCGATGCGGCCCTCGAAGTAGGTGCGCTCCCCCGGCTGCGGCTCGTCGCTGTCCGGTTCGAGGGTGAGACTCAGCACCTCTTCCTTCTCGCCGCGCAACACCGCGAGGATGCGATGCGACGGCAGATCCGTGAACGGCTCGGAGAATTCGAAGTAGTCGGCGAACTTCGCGCCCTCGGTCTCCTTGCCCGGGCGCACGGCCGAGACCAGCCGGCCACGCGACCACATCGCCTCGCGCAGTTCCCCCACCAGGTCGGCGTCCTCGGCGAACCGTTCGACGAGGATGGCGCGGGCACCGTCGAGTTGTTCGGCCGTGTACTGCGCGGGATCGGTCGTCGGATCCCCGATGAGCGCGTCGGCGACCGGTTCGTGCCCCGCTTCCCGCGCGATCTGCGCCTTGGTGCGCCGCTTGGGTTTGAACGGCAGGTAGATGTCCTCGAGCCGCGCCTTGGTGTCGGCGAGCATGATCTGTCCGCGCAGGTGGTCGTCGAGCTTGCCCTGGCCCTCGATCGATTCGAGGATCGCTGCGCGCCGCTCGTCGAGTTCGCGCAGATAGCGCAACCGTTCGTCGAGCTGCCGAAGCTGGGCGTCGTCGAGGGCTCCGGTCACTTCCTTGCGGTACCGGGCGATGAACGGCACCGTGGCTCCGCCGTCGAGCAGGTCGACCGCTGCGGCCACCTGATTCTCCCGGACGTCGAGTTCCTCGGCGAGGCGCTGGTTAACGGTCTTGAGAGCAGTCGTCACGACGTCGAACCCTACCGCTATCCTCATCGCGTCATCCTCGCGCGACGCGCGAGGAAAACTGGATACCGGGGACGTCGGCGTCACCGCACAATGGGAGTAGGAGCACCTGATGTCCGGGCCTCGGGGCAGACGCCGATCGATCGTCTCGTTGCTGTTCGCGGCAGCGACCGCGGTGGCCTGCGGCTCGGTGTCCTCCGATTCCGAGGTTCTCATGGTCGGGGTCACCGCCCCGAATCCGACCGTGGAGATCCTTCCGGTGCCCGCTCCCGAGGTGCCCTACACGATGAAGGTGCAGGCCCTGACCGACCGGGTGGTCGCTGCCGCTGCCCTGGCCGACGCCCAGCGAGGCGCGCGGGTCACGGTCGCGCTGCTCGATCGCGAAACCGGGTCGCGTACGGTGGCCGGCGCGGACGAGCCGATCGAGACGGCGTCGGTGGTCAAGCTGTTCATCGCCGACGACCTGCTGTTCCGGGCGGGCACCGGCGAGATCGCGCTCGGCGAGGGGGAATACGACGAGATCGCGGCCATGCTCTCGCGTTCGGACGATTCCGCGGCGAGCGATCTGTGGTCACGCTACGGCGGTAGCGAGATCGTCGATCGGGTCGTCCACCGGCACGGCCTGACCGACACCAGCGCCCCGTACGACGGGAACTGGTGGAACACCGTCACCACCGCGTCCGATCTGCTCACCTGGTACGACGCCGTGCTGGGCGGCACCTCCGGACTGGACGAGCGCGGCACCGCGACGATCGTGGGCCATCTGCTCGACTTCGAACCAGCCGGTTCCGACGGATACGACCAGCGTTTCGGACTGCCCGACGGGCTGCCCGAGGCGACGGAGCTGGGCGTCAAGCAGGGCTGGATGTGCTGCGTGGACGGCAACTGGATCCACCTGTCGACCGGATTCTTCGGCGACGACCACCGTTACGTGGTCGCGGTGCTGTCCCGCGAGAAGGTGCACTACGACGATCCCGACCTGGCGGAGTGGACACCGTTGCCGGACACTGCGCTGGTCGATGTCACCGACGATGCGAGCGCGGCGCACGCGCGTGACACGGTGACCCTGGTGGTCCAGGAGGCGTTCGGGCAGCCGGCGCACTGATGCGCGCGATCCGGCCCTCGTCCGAGACCCCCTCGTCCGAGACCCCCTCGTCCGAGGCCCGTAGTTCCGAGACCCGCTGAGCGGGAAGCGGATTCACTCGCCCGGCGTGTCCGCCAGGAGGTCGGGGCGGCGTTCGCGGGTGCGAATCAGGGACTGTTCGCGGCGCCACTGCGCGACCTTGGCGTGGTCGCCGGACAGCAGCACGGGCGGCACGTCTAGACCGCGCCAGCTCGCCGGGCGCGTGTAGCTCGGTCCCTCGAGCAGGCCGTCGGAGAACGAATCCTCTTGGTGCGACTGCTGATTGCCGAGCACACCGGGCAGCAGCCGAACGACCGCCTCGACCATGACGAGGACCGCGACCTCCCCGCCGATGAGCACGTAGTCGCCGATGCTGACCTCTTCGACGCGCACGCGCCGCGCGGCGTCGTCGAACACCCGCTGGTCGATGCCCTCGTAGCGGCCGCACGCGAACACGATCCGCTTCTCACCGGACCAGCGGTGCGCGGTTTCCTGGGTGAACGGCACTCCGGCCGGGGTGGGGACGACGAGCAGCACGTCGGGGTCGGGTTCACCGTCCGGTCCGGCGAGGACGTCGTCGAGCGCCGGTCCCCACACGGTCGGCTTCATCACCATGCCGGGCCCTCCCCCGTACGGGGAGTCGTCGACGGCCTTGTGCACGTCGTGGGTCCAGTCGCGCAGGTTGTGGACGCCGACGGAGATCAGGCCCTTGTCGATGGCTTTGCCGAGCAGCGCCGCGCGCAACGGCTCGAGGTACTCGGGGAAGATGGTGACGACATCGAGTTGCACGGAACTACTTGTCTCCCTTGTCTTTTCCACGAGCCTGGCCTTTTCCACGAGCCTGGCCTTTTTCACGAGCCGGGGGCTCGCCGAAGTCGGGGTCGAGCAGCCCCTCGGGCGGGTCGATCTCGATGATGCCGGTGGCGATCGAGACGGTCGGCACGATCGCCGTCACGAACGGGATCAACAGCTCGCCCCGATCCGAACCGGCCGGCCGGATCGCGAGCAGTTCGCCCGCGGCGGTGTGCAGCACCTCGCGGACGGTACCGACCTCGGTGCCGCCGTCGGGCCGTCCCTCGACGATCCGGACGGTGAGACCTTCGAGTTCGTGATCGTAGAACTCGTCGGGATCGTCGCTCGGCGGCAGCTCGGAGCTGTCGACGACGAACAGCGTGCCACGGAGGGCATCGGCGGCAGTGCGGTCGGCGACCTGACGCAGACGCAGCAGAAGCCGCCCGGAGTGTTCCCGGGCGGCTTCCACCGTGTACGTGTGCAGGGTCTGCTCGCGGGGCTTGCGGCCACGCAGCTCGGCGCCGACGGCGAAACGCTCCTCGGGTTCGTCGGTGCGAACCTCGACGACCACTTCACCCTTGATGCCGTGCGACTTGACCACACGGCCCACGACGAGCTCCACTGCCGCTCGCCTACTGGTCGGTGTCGACGACGTCGACGCGGATCCCGCGACCACCGATGCCGGTGACGAGGGTCCGCAGTGCGGTCGCGGTGCGCCCACCGCGACCGATCACCTTGCCGAGATCGTCGGGGTGCACGTGCACCTCGACGGTGCGCCCCCGACGGCCGGTAATCAGCTCGACCCGCACGTCGTCGGGGTTGGCGACGATCCCACGAACGAGATGCTCGACGGCATCGGCGACAACGGCACTCATTACTCGGCAGCCTCGGTGGACTCGGCGTCGGCGGCCTCGGCGGGAGCCTCGGCAGCCTCGTCCTTGGCGGCCTTCTTCTTCTTGGGCGTGATGGCCTCGGCAGCGGGCTCGTTCTCGGCCTGCGCGAGCGCGGCCTGGAACAGTTCGAGCTTGGTCGGCTTCGCCTCCGCCTTCTTCAGGGTGCCCTCGGCGCCCGGCAGGCCCTTGAACTTCTGCCAGTCACCGGTGATCTTGAGGAGGTTCAGGACGGGCTCGGTCGGCTGCGCGCCGACACCCAGCCAGTACTGCGCGCGCTCGGAGTCGACCTCGATCAGCGAGGGCTCTTCCTTCGGGTGGTACTTGCCGATCGTCTCGATGGCCCGGCCGTTGCGGCGGGTACGCGAGTCCGCGACCACGATGCGGTACTGGGGGTTGCGGATCTTGCCGAGGCGGGTGAGCTTGATCTTGACAGCCACTGCTGTTTTCCCTTCGAGCGCGCGAACGCGCATGTCACGTGCAATTCGGACGACGCGCCCTTCTGGCACGCCCGGTTTTGCCTCTAACCTGTGACCGCCGCGCGGTACGGAACCGGATGCGACGACAGCGAACCATTCTGCCAGATCCCACCCCGCCCGGACGAATCCGGCATCGGGGTGGGCTCCGGCAGCGTCGGTTCTTCGGTGGATCTAGTTCTTCGGCAGCTTCAGTTTCGACAGGTCGAAGCCCTCGAGGCCCGGGGGCAGTTCGTCGAGACCCTTCGGCATGTTGGACAGATCCGGGAAGCCGGCCGGCATGCCGCCGCCCGCACCCGGGAACCCGGCCGGGAGCCCGCCGGGGAATCCGCCCTTGATCTTCGGCGGGGTCGGTCCGCGACCGCCCTTCTTGCCCTTCTTGCCCTTCTTGTTGCTGCGCTGGTTCTTGCGGGCGCCGGGCATGCCCATGCGACCGGCCATCGCCGCCATCATCTTGCGGGCTTCGAAGAAGCGGTCGACGAGCTGGTTGACGTCGGAGACCTTCACGCCCGAACCGTTCGCGATGCGCAGCCGCCGGGACGCGTTGATGATCTTCGGATCGGCGCGTTCCTCCGGGGTCATGCCGCGGATGATCGCCTGGATGCGGTCGAGCTGCTTCTCGTCGACGTTGGCGAGCGCGTCCTTCATCTGGCCGGCGCCGGGCAGCATGCCCAGCAGGTTCGCGATCGGGCCCATCTTGCGGACGGCCATCATCTGCTCGAGGAAGTCCTCGAGGGTGAGTTCCCCGGAGCCGATCTTGGAGGCGGTCTTCTCGGCCTGTTCGGCGTCGAAGACCTGCTCGGCCTGCTCGATGAGGGTGAGCACGTCGCCCATGCCGAGGATTCGGCTGGCCATGCGCTCGGGATGGAAGACGTCGAAGTCCTCGAGCTTCTCGCCGGTGGACGCGAACAGGATCGGCTGCCCGGTCAGCTCGCGCACGCTCAGCGCCGCACCACCGCGGGCGTCACCGTCGAGCTTGGTGAGCACGACGCCGGTGAAGCCGACACCGGCGCGGAACGCCTCGGCGGTGCTCACCGCGTCCTGGCCGATCATCGCGTCGAGCACGAACAGGGTCTCGTCCGGCTGCACGGCATCGCGGATGTTCGCGGCCTGCGCCATCAGCTCCTCGTCGATGCCGAGGCGGCCGGCGGTGTCGACGATGACCACGTCGTACTGCTTGTTGCGGGCTTCCTCGATGCCGGACTTCGCGACGGCGACCGGGTCGGCGGCCGACACACCGAGCTCGTTCTCGCCGCCACCGATCGAGGTCCCCGGGTGCGGCGCGAACACGGTCACTCCGGCGCGCTCACCGACGATCTGGAGCTGGCTGACGGCACCGGGGCGCTGCAGGTCGCACGCGACCAGCATCGGGGTGTGGCCCTGGCCCTTGAGCCAGGCGGCGAGCTTGCCGGCGAGCGTGGTCTTACCGGCACCCTGCAGACCGGCGAGCATGATCACCGTCGGCGGGTTCTTCGCGAGCCGCAGGCGGCGGGTCTCGCCGCCGAGGATCCCGACGAGTTCCTCGTTGACGATCTTGACGACCTGCTGGGCCGGGTTCAGCGCGCCGTGCACCTCGGCACCCTTGGCGCGCTGCTTGATCTTCGCGATGAACGCGCGCACCACGGGCAGCGCGACGTCGGCCTCGAGCAGGGCGAGACGGATCTCGCGGCACGTGGCGTCGATGTCGGCATCGGAGAGGCGCCCCTTGCCGCGCAGGTCCTTCAGGACCCCGGTCAACCTGTCGGAAAGGGATTCGAACACCGAATGCGCTCCTGGGTTCTGGCGAAAGACGGACAGTGCTGCGATCCAGGGTAGCCGCTCGCCGCGATCGTGACGTCACGGCGGGCGGCTACCCGGTCAGGCGGTCGTCTCGGGTTTCTTCGGTTCGACGCCCGGCACCACCGCGAGCACGGCCTGCTCGAGCTGCTCCCGGGTGGCCCGGGTGTCGGTTCCGGTGAGGTCGATGCAGAACGCGTCGACGACCGCGGTGCCCAGGGTCGTGACCCGCGCCCACCGCACGTCGGCCCCGACCGACTCGAACGCTTCGGCGAGCCGGCAGAGCAGCCCGAGACGGTCCTCGGCGCGCAGCTCGAGGATGACCTGCCCGGGATCGGGAGCGTCGAACCAGATCACGCGGGGCGGTGCCTGCGCATACACGACCGGCACGGCCCGTTCGGGCTGTTCCGGCAGTTGCGCTTCCCGCGCGGCCTGTTCCTTCGCGTCCAGCGCCGCCGGCAGATCCAGGTCGCCGCCGCGTGCGCGGATCAGCTCCTGCCGCAGCAACCCGGCCTCGGGCGGTGTCCCGAACCGGGGTGCCACCACGAAGCTGTTCACGGCGCTGCCGGCGTGGCTGCCGAGCGAAGCGGACAGCACCCGCAGGCCGTGCAGCGCCAGCACACCGGCCGCGTCGGCGAGCAGTCCCGGTTCGTCCGGCGCCACCACCGACACCGTGTACGAGTGCGGGCCCTCGCCCTGCTGCAGTGCCACGTGCACACCGCCGTCGGCGGCGAGTTGCGCGAGTTCCGGGTCGATCGGATCGGGGGTGGGCAGCTCCTCCCCCGCCATCACCATGCGGCAGCGCCGGACCAGTTCCCGGATCAGCGAGGCCTTCCAGTCACCCCACACCCCCGGACCGGTGGCCAGCGAATCGGCCTCGGCGAGGGCGTGCAGCAGTTCCAGCAGCACCGGGTCGCCGTCGATGGCGTCGACGACGGACTGCACTGTCGCCGGATCGTCGAGGTCGCGGCGCGTCGCGGTGTGTGGCAGCAACAGGTGGTGCCGCACCATCGCGGTGAGCAGCGCGAGATCCGAGGGCCACAGTCCCATCCGGCGCCCGATCTGCGTCGCCAGCTCGGCGCCGACGACGCTGTGGTCGCCGCCGCGGCCCTTGCCGATGTCGTGCAGCAGGGCGCCGAGCACCAGCAGGTCGGGTCGCGCGACCCGGGTCGTGAGCCCGCCCGCGTACACCGCCGTTTCCACCAGATGCCGGTCCACGGTCCAGGTGTGCACCGCGTCGCGCGGGGGCAGATCTCGCACCGCACCCCATTCCGGCAGGAGCCGGCCCCACAGTCCGGTGCGGTCGAGGGACTCGATGACGTCGACGGCACGCCGGCCGGAACCGAGCAGAACCAGCAGGTCGTTGAACGCCGACCGCGGCCACGGTTCACGCAGCTCGGGAGCGTTGTCGGCGAGCCGGTTCAGGGTCGAGGCGGAGATCGGCAGCCCGGCCTGCGCGGCCGCGGCCGCGACCCGCGTGATCAGACCCGGATCCTTCCGCGGATGCGCGTCGCGGGCGAGCGCGACCTCCCCCGCGTGTTCGACGACACCCTCGTCGAGGGGGCGCCGCACCGGGAGCCGGCGCAGCCTCGACAGTCCGCGCCGCGGCAGCGCGTTGCCCGCGGTGCGGATCCCGACCTCGACGGAGTAGCTGACGGTGCGCGCGGACTCGGTGAGCATCCGGGCCAGATCGAAGCGGTCGCCGATGCGCAGCGCGGCACCGATCTCGTCGGCGTCCTGGGCGCGGAGCTGGTCGCGGGCGCGTCCCGCGACGCGATGCAGCTCGGTGCGCACGTCGAGCAACCGGCGGTGCGCGGCGGCGAGTCCGCCGCCGGGCACGTCCGGCCCCAACCCCGGCATGCCGTCGGTGAGCTGCGCAACGGACAGGGCATTGAGCAACTGCACGTCCCGCAACCCTCCTCGGCCGCTCTTGAGGTCCGGTTCGGCGCGGTGCGCGATCTGCCCGCTGCGCTGCCAGCGTGTCTCGGTGAGTTCGATGAGTTCGTCGAAACGCGCTCGGATCCCGGTCCGCCACTGCCTGCGCACCCCGCCGATCAGCAGGTTGCTCAGCTCGATGTCCCCGGCGATGTGCCGGGCCTCGAGCATGCCCAGGGCGGCGGTCACGTCGGACGCCGCGACCTGCAACGCCTGCGGGACGGTGCGGACACTGTGGTCGAGTTTGATGTGGGCGTCCCACAACGGGTACCAGAGCCGGTCGGCGATGTCGGACACCACGGCCGGTTCCATGTCGTCGTGCAACAGGATGAGGTCGAGGTCGGAGTACGGCAGCATTTCGCGGCGGCCCAGCCCGCCGACGGCGACGATCGCGAAACCGCAGTCGGGGACGATCCCGACCTCGGAGCCTTTCGTCGTGAGCCAGAATTCGTGCAGGTCCACCAGCGCGTGCCGCAGCGCAGCCGAATCGAGGCGGCGGTTGCGGACACCACCGGCGAGCAGTTGGTCGCGGGCGATGGCCAGGTCGGCGGCGGCACCGCCCGCGGTGGCGAGGGACGCGTCCGGCCCGGAGGACACGGGCGGCCCCGATCCCGCTGCACGAGCAGCGGGATCGGGGCCGCGCGTTCCGG
>NZ_JBSFRH010000040.1:0-57708 GCF_053589135.1 Rhodococcus sp. NPDC003382 | reverse complement strand
TTTCTTATTTGTGGCGTTTTGTTTTTTTTCTCCCCTTTGGCCGCGGGGGGGTTTGGGTGTGGGGGTTCTCCCCTAACCGCCCCACGAGGGTAGGTCAGGCCCCGATCGTCAGGCGATCCCCGTCGTCGGTGACACCCACGTGCACGGTGTCGCCGTCGCGGATCTCACCGGCGAGCAGCTTCTTGGCGAGCGGGTCACCGATGGCCTGCTGGATGAGGCGACGCAGCGGTCGGGCACCGTACTGCGGGTCGTACCCGCGCACCGCGAGCCACATCCGGGCGGCACCGTTGACGTCCAGCGTGAGCCGGCGCGCCGCGAGCCGCTCGGCGAGCTGACCGAGCTGGATCTCGACGATCTGCTCGAGCTGCTCCTCCGACAGGGAGTTGAAGATGACGACGTCGTCGAGCCGGTTGATGAACTCGGGCTTGAACGCAGCCCGCACCGCGGCCATCACCTGGTCCCTGTCGCCACCCGAACCGAGGTTCGAGGTGAGGATCAGGATGGTGTTGCGGAAGTCCACCGTGCGGCCCTGACCGTCGGTGAGCCGGCCGTCGTCGAGCACCTGCAGCAGCGTGTCGAACACGTCCGGGTGGGCCTTCTCCACCTCGTCGAACAGCACCACCGAGTAGGGACGGCGACGCACCGCCTCGGTGAGCTGACCCCCGGCCTCGTAACCGACGTAGCCCGGAGGTGCACCGACGAGCCGCGCGACCGAGTGCTTCTCGCTGTATTCGGACATGTCGATCCGGACCATGGCGCGTTCGTCGTCGAACAGGAAGTCCGCGAGCGCCTTCGCGAGCTCGGTCTTGCCGACACCGGTCGGGCCGAGGAACAGGAACGAGCCGGTCGGCCGGTTGGGGTCCGCGACGCCGGCGCGGGCGCGGCGCACCGCGTCCGAGACGGCCTGCACGGCCTCGGTCTGCCCGACGACACGCTTGCCGAGTTCGTCCTCCATGCGCAGCAGCTTGGCGGTCTCGCCCTCGAGCATGCGGCCCGCGGGGATGCCGGTCCAGGCGGCGACGACGTCGGCGACGTCGTCCGGTCCGACCTCCTCCTTGAGCATCACGTCGCCGTCGGCGGCGGCACCGGAGGCTTCCGCGGCGGCCTGGAGTTGCTTCTCCAGCTGAGGGATTCGGCCGTACCGCAGCTCGGCGGCCTTGCCGAGGTCGCCGTCGCGTTCGGCTCGTTCCTCCTCACCACGCAGGGCTTCGAGCTGTTCCTTGATCTGGCGGACGGAGTCGATCGCGGCCTTCTCGTTCTGCCAGCGGGTGGTGAGCTGGTTGAGGCGTTCGCGTTCGTCTGCGAGTTCGCTGCGCAGCTTCTCGAGCCGCTCCTTCGAGGCCTCGTCGGTTTCCTTCTGCAACGCCATCTCCTCGATTTCGAGGCGACGGACGATGCGTTCGACCGTGTCGATCTCCTCGGGACGCGAGTCGATCTCCATCCGTAGCCGGGACGCGGCCTCGTCGACGAGGTCGATGGCCTTGTCCGGCAGGAACCGGGAGGTGATGTACCGGTCCGAGAGGGTCGCGGCGGCGACGAGCGCGGAGTCGGTGATGCGCACGCCGTGGTGCACCTCGTACCGCTCCTTGAGCCCGCGCAGGATGCCGATGGTGTCCTCGACACTCGGTTCGCCGACGAGCACCTGCTGGAATCGACGTTCGAGGGCGGCGTCCTTCTCGATGTACTTGCGATATTCCTCGAGGGTGGTCGCGCCGACGAGCCGCAGCTCACCGCGGGCCAGCATCGGCTTGATCATGTTGCCGGCGTCCATCGCGGATTCACCGGTGGCGCCCGCGCCGACGATGGTGTGCAGC
This sequence comes from Rhodococcus sp. NPDC003382, assembly GCF_053589135.1. Classification (NCBI taxonomy): domain Bacteria; kingdom Bacillati; phylum Actinomycetota; class Actinomycetes; order Mycobacteriales; family Nocardiaceae; genus Rhodococcus; species Rhodococcus sp. NPDC003382. The sequence continues at coordinate 55,894 of NZ_JBSFRH010000040.1, read as the reverse complement.
TCGTCGATGAACGTGATGATCTGACCGGCGGACTGCTTGATCTCGTCGAGGACGGCCTTGAGGCGTTCCTCGAACTCGCCGCGGTACTTGGCGCCGGCGACCATCGACCCCAGGTCCAGGGCGATGACGGTCTTGCCGCGCAATGACTCGGGGACGTCGCCGGCGACGATGCGCTGCGCGAGCCCTTCGACGATGGCGGTCTTGCCGACGCCCGGCTCGCCGATGAGGACCGGGTTGTTCTTCGTGCGGCGCGAGAGCACCTGCACGACGCGCCGGATCTCGTTGTCGCGCCCGATGACCGGGTCGAGCTTGCCTTCGCGGGCACGGGCCGTGAGGTCCGTCGAGTACTTCTCCAGCGCCTGGTAGGTCGTTTCCGGGTCGGCGGTGGTGACGCGGCCGGTGCCGCGCACGGCGGTGAACGCCTCGCGCAGCGCGGCCGGGGTGGCACCGTGGCCGGCGAGGAGCTTGGCGACGTCCGAGTCGCCGCTCGCGAGCCCGACGAGGACGTGCTCGGTGGAGACGTATTCGTCGGAGAGCTCGGTCGCCAGATGCTGGGCAGCGGTCATCGCCGCGACGGCCTCGCGGCCGAGTTGCGGTGTGGTGGTCGCGCCACTGGCCTTGGGCAGCCGGTCGACGAGGTTCTCGGCCTCCCGCCGGACGACGAGGGGATCGACGCCGACGGCCTTGAGCAGCGGCGCGGCAATGCCGTCGGTCTGATCGAGCAGCGCCACCAGCAGGTGGGCAGGTCGGATCTCCGGGTTGCCCGCAGCGGACGCCGACTGGAGCGCAGCGGTCAGTGCAGCCTGGGTCTTCGTGGTCGGATTGAACGAGTCCACTACGGGCCCCTTCCATTCTCGAGTGTGTCCGTATCAATTCTTACGCCCGCAGTACCGTCCGCGGGAACTCGATGTGATCAACGGGTCCAAAGTTGAGTTTGTTCCACTCAAGTTTGGGAATTTCGGTGATCTGCGTCACCCTCCCGCTTCCAGTGTGCGCTATCCGCCGCGGTCGGACGTCACCTGTTGGTGGCGCAATTGATCAAGGAACAGCTACAGTGGCGGCCGACCAGCAGGAACAGCACGTGGGAGGGTGGCGTGGAGGCCTTCGCCATCGCCCGTGTCCAGCTCAGTTTCGCGTCGATCGTCGCCACCCCCACCGGCCCCGAACGGTTCGCGTCCGCGTTCTACACCGCACTGTGGGCGGACAACCCGTCCCTGCGCGAGCTGTTCCCGGCGGGCATGGAATCGATGCGGCACCGGTTCGCGACCGCGGTCGGGTGGGCCGTCAACCGGCTCGGCGATTTCGCCGTCGTCGAGGCGTTCCTCTCTCAGCTCGCCCGTGACCACCGCAAGTACGGGGTGCGACCCGAGCACTTCCGGGCGGCCGGGGCGGCGATGCTCGTCGCGGTCCGCGAGTGCACACCGCTGATCCTGTGGACGGCCGCGCTCGAACACACCTGGCGCGAGATCATCAGCCGGCTCGTCGCCGCCATGGCCATCGCGTCCGCGGAGGACGACCTGCCCGCCGTGTGGGGCGCGACCGTCGTCGGCCACGAACGGGTGATGCCGGACCTGGCGATCATCCGGCTCGAGACCGACTCCCCCATCCCGTACCACGCGGGTCAGTACATGAGCGTGCAGACCCCGCACCGCCCGCAGATGTGGCGGTACCTGTCCGCGGCGATCCCGCCGAACCCCCAGGGGCAGATCGAGTTCCACGTCCGGCGCGTGTCCAGCGGCTGGGTGAGCCCGGCACTCGTCGGCGAGACCGCGGTCGGCGACCGGTGGGTCATCGGCCCGCCACTCGGCGGTCTGCACGTCGACCGGTCGCGCGGCGACGTGCTGATGATCGCCTCCGGCACCGGCCTGGCCCCGCTGCGCGCGCAGCTCATGGAAATGGCGATGCGCGGGGACAATCCGCGCGTCCACCTGTTCTACGGCGGCAAGTACCCGTGCGACCTGTACGACATCGAGACGCTGTGGCACCTGGCGATGACCAACCCCTGGCTCACCGTCGTCCCGGTCGTCGAGGAGAAGGAAAACCCTTGGTGGCACCCGGTTCCCGTGCTGGAACCGCCGACCGGTCTGCACCGCACGATGTACGGCAAGCTCGGTAAGGTCGTGGCCCAGTTCGGGTCGTGGGCGGACCGGCAGATCCAGATCGCCGGCTCCCCCTCGATGATCAAGACGACGCTGTACGCCCTGTCCGCGGCCGGAACACCGCGCCAGAACATCAGTTTCGATCCGCTGTAGTGCGGCTGACGCCGCCCGTGTGCCTTTGTGGCGGTTGGCGCCGCCACATGTGCACACCGCGGGGTTATCCCCACCCGCCCTGTTCATCCACAGATTTCGCCGATCCGCCGTTCGCGGACGTCTCCGCGCGGTCTACACGGCAATCATGAGGGCGTGTCGTTCCTTCCGGAGATCCCCGAACTCGACCGGGTCGTCGCGTTCCAGCACGGCATCGTCACCCGCGCCCAGCTGATGAATCACGGATTCACGTGGCACGGGATACGCCACCGCCTCGACCGAGGTCGCTGGCAGCAGGTCCTCCACGGCGTGTATTCGGTGACCACCGGCCCGTTGCCTCGCCCGGCGATCCTCGCCGCCGCCTTGGCGTTCTGCGGCGACGTCGCGGTCCTCAGCCATCGCACGGCCGCCGAGGAATGGGGGTTGCTGCCGATCGACCCGCTCGCACCCGTACACGTCACCGTCCCGTTCGGTCTGTCGACGAGGGGTCAGCCCGCGACCTTCGCGACCGCGCAACCCCGCGACGTCCGGCTGCCGCACTTCGGGGAGATGCTGCATCCGGGGGTGATCGTCCACCGCAGCCGCGCGCATCCGCATATCGCGGTGCCGACGATGCCGCCGCGCACGAGCACCGCCGACACCGCCATCGATCTGGCGACGGCCGAACCCACTGCGCAGGACGGTTACAGCGCCCTGGTGTGCATCGTGACGAACGGGCGGATTCCCCTGTCGGAGGTGCGACGTCGCATGCACGAGCGCAAGCCGTATCGCTACCGCAGGACACTCGAGGATGCCGTCGGGTTGCTCGCCTCGGGCGTCCAGTCGATGCTCGAGTTCCGGTACGCCACCGACGTCGAGCGCCGCCACGGTCTGCCGTCGGCGGACCGTCAGACCCCGGTGGTCGTCGACGGGCGAACTCTGTACGAGGACTGCACGTACGACACCCACGGAGCCGCGTTGACGGTCCGGCTCGACGGGCGCCGGTTCCACGCGATGGCGGAGGTCGCCTTCCGCGACCGTCGCCGGGACAACGCCGCCGAACTGGCCGGCCGGTCCCGATTGGTCTACGGCCACGACGAAGTCGTCCGCGACCCGTGCGGCGTGGCGGCCGAGGTCGAAGCGGTCCTCGTCCGCCTCGGGTGGCGACGTCGCTCACCGTCCGAGTGCAGCTGCGCTGCCGGTGTGTCTTTTTGGCGGCCCTGACCGCCACAAAGGCACACCGGCGGCGTCAGCCGCACTTACCGGTAGGAGGCACGCAACGTCTTCTTGTCCAGCTTCCCCAGCGGAGTCAACGGCAGCGCATCGAGGAAGTCGACGGACTTGGGCGCGTGCACCGAACCCTTTGCAGCGCGCACGCTTTCGATCAACTCCTCGGCCGTGACCGTCTGGCCGTCGCGCAGCACGACGCAGGCCTTCACGGCCTCGCCCCACTTGACGTCCGGCACCCCGACCACCGCGACCGACGCGACCGCGGGATGCGAGGAGATGACGTCCTCGATCTCGCGGGGGAAGACGTTGAAACCGCCCGTGACGATCATGTCCTTCTTGCGGTCGACGATGGTGAGGAACCCGTCCTTGTCCGCGCGGGCCACGTCGCCGGTGTGCAGCCAGCCGCCGCGTAGCGCCTCGGCGGTCTCGGCGGGCTTGTTCAGGTAGCCCTTCATCACCAGGGGGCCGCGCACGCAGATCTCGCCGAGCTCGCCGCGCGGCACCTCGTTGAGGTCGTCGTCGAGCAGGCGCACGTCGAGCCACGGCACGGGCCGGCCGCAGGTGGCGAGGCGCTCGGGGTCGTCGGCGATGTGCTCGCTCTTGCGGAGCACCGAGATGGTCATGCCGCACTCGGACTGCCCGTAGAACTGGAAGAACACCTGACCGAGCCGCTCGATGCCCTCACGCAGCCGCGCCGGCGACATCGCCGAGGCGCCGTAGAACAGCGTCTGCAGGCTGGACAGGTCGCGCTTGTCGAAGTCGGGGTGGTCGAGCAGCATGTAGATCATCGTCGGCACGAGCATCGTGGCGTTGATGCGGTGCTTCTCGATGGTCTCCAGCACGAGCGCCGGATCGAAGTACGGCAGAACGTACAGCGATCCGCCGCGCAGCAGGGTGGGGACGAAGAACGCGGCGCCCGCGTGCGAGAGCGGCGTGCAGATCAGGAACCGGGGTTCCTCGGGCCATTCCCATTCGGCCATCTGGATCTGGGTCAGCGCGACACCGGACCGGAACGCCCCCATCACACCCTTCGGCTTGCCGGTGGTGCCGCCGGTGTAGACGATGCTCGAGGTGTCCTCGGCGTCCACCGGTGCGGCGACGAGGCGCTGCGGTGTGAACGTCGCCGCGAGTGCCAGGATGTCGGTGCCGACCTCCGACGGACCGAGCGAGAACACGTTCTTCAAAGTGGGGACCTGCGCCTTCAGTTCCGCGGCGCGTTCCTCGAAGTGGTTGGGATCGAAGATGAGGGTCTCGATCGCGGCGTCCTCGACGATGTACAGGTGATCCGTCAGCGACCCCATCGGGTTCAGGGCGCTGTTGCGGCAACCGGCGATCATCGTCGCGCCCATGGAGATGAGCACCTCGGGGCGGTTCTTCGACAGCATGGCCACCGACGAGCCCTGCCCGACGCCAACGGACGCGAGCGCCTGCCCGAACCGGCTTATCTCGTCGCGCATTTCACCACCGGTGAGCACCACGTCGCCGAGGTACAGCGCGGGCTTGTCGGCGCTTCGGTCGAGTGCGGTGATCAGCAGGTCCCCGGTGAACACGGGCCGGTGCAGGTCGGCGTACTCCTCGGTCATGGTCGTCCTTCCGCTCGTGGTGACGGCGTGGGGTGACGGCAGCTCCGCCGGTGTGGGCTCCGTCACCTGCTGTCCGTCACGATAACCGCCGGACGCCGAAAACTGAAACATGTTGCATTTCGCTGCCCGCAGGCACCGGAGAAGTCACCCGCCCGCCGCGGCCGCGAAGGAACCGTCGGACGCCACCGGATCACCGAGCCGCGGCACGTAGTGCGACCATGCCAGCCGCGCCACCAGGTCGCGCCGGCTGTGCACCCCGGTCTTGGCGAAGATGCTCTTGAGGTGGTCCTGCACCGTGTACGGGCTGATGAACAGGGCTCGTCCGATCTCCTCGCGGGTGCGTCCGGCCAGCACCTGACGCACCACGTCGGTTTCCCGCGCGGACAGGCCGTGAGCCGCGGCGATGAAGGTGACGACCTCGGGCAGGTGCGCTCGCTCGATGTTGACCACCACCCCGGGTGGCCCGGTCCTGTCCGCGGTGCCCACGGCCCGCAGCACGACCCATTCGCCGTCGAGTGTCCTGGCCCGCACCACGACCGGCCCGCCGCCGGAGGAACGAACCCGCATCGCGATGAAGCGCACCAGCAGTTCCCCCGCCGGCCGGGCGGATGCCGTCCAGCCGAGCCGGTCGAAATAGGCCCGCGCCGCAGGTGTCGTCATCGCCGGTTCGTCGTGGTCGTCCACGATCACGACCGCAGGACCGTCATCCGACTCCGAATTCGTGTACGCGGCCTGGCGGAGCAGGCTCGTCCGGAGACCGTCACCGATGTCGCGAAGGACCGCGGTGAGGGTACCGATCTCGGCGTCGGTGAACGCATGCATCTCGGATCTCGACAATTCGGCTACACCCCAACATGTTCCGTCACGGCCACGGAACAACATGCGCACGTCGTCGTCGACGCCGATCGGTTCGAGGAACTCGCGGTACGGCCGGGAGGTCCTGAATCGCCCACCGGTCACCTGCCGCACACTGCAGATTGCACCCGGTCGGCGAAACAATTCGTCGAAACTGAAGGTATCCGGGTCCGGTCCGTATTCGAGTTCGGCGCAGAGCTTTCCGGCATAGTCGTCGAAACCGATGTTCGTCGCCGCCGTCGGAACGCGGACTGCGGGATCCAGGAGCGCCACAACCCCGCCGTCGAACGGGACCTGTTCGCGGAGTGCATCGAGAATCTGCGTCCGAAAATCCGCGGAGTCGGTCGCAGTCCGTACTGCGCGACGGACCGTCGACTTCAACCGGGCGGCAGAGCGCGCCGCGTCCATGGAGCCAGTATTCCCCACGAAAGTGGGATTGAGAACGGACATGGGAGATCGGAATCTGGAGACGGGCCAGCCAGGAGGTAAGGACCGATGACCACTACGAAATCCACTCCGATGTCCGATACCGATCTCGAGGTCATGTACCTCATCCACGACGCCTTCCGGCGCGACTCCGAACGTCTTGCCCGGGTCGCCGAGAAGGGTGTCCCCGAGGACCCGGCCACCCACGATGCGGTGCTGCTCGGTTGGCACGGATTCAGCCGGGAACTGCATCAGCATCACACGATCGAGGACGAGTTCCTCTGGCCGTTGATGCGAACCCGGCTCGACCAGGAGCCGGACGCCCTCGAAGTGCTCGATGCGATGGAATCCGAACACTCACTCATCGATCCGACGCTCGCGGCCGTCGAGGAAGCGTTCGACGACCGCGAACACGGACCCGACGTCCTGGCGGAACGTCTGGACGCGATAGTGCACCTGCTGCGGTCCCATCTCGCCCACGAGGAACGGGACGCACTGCCCCTTGTCGCCCGCGCCCTGACGTCCGAGGAATGGCACCGGATCTCCAAGGACGCGCTGCGCAAGATGTCCTTCTCCGATGTCGCGGCGACGACGCCGTACCTGTTCGAGGGAGCACCGGAGGACCGGATCCGTCTGGTGTACAGCGAGTTGCCGCTGCCCTTGCGCCTCCTCCACCGGTTCTGGTGGGAACCGCGGTACCGCCGCGCCCGCAGATGGGAATAGGCGCACGCACGGCACCCACCCGGAACGAAAGGAGGGCGGACGTCACCCGCTCGACGCGACCGCGAACGAACCGTCGGACGCCACCGGATCACCGAGCCGCGGCACGTAGTGCGACCATGCCAGCCGCGCCACCAGGTCGCGCCGGCTGTGCACCCCGGTCTTGGCGAAGATGCTCTTGAGGTGGTCCTGCACCGTGTACGGGCTGATGAACAGCGCTCGCCCGATCTGCTCGCGGGTGCGCCCGGCCAGCACCTGACGCACCACGTCGGTTTCCCGCGCGGACAGGCCGTGAGCCGCGGCGACGAACGTGACGACCTCGGGCAGGTGCGCTCGCTCGATGTTGACCACCACCCCGGACGGCCCGGTCCCGTCCGCGGTGCCCACGGCCCGCAGCACGACCCATTCGCCGTCGAGTGTCCTGGCCCGCACCACGACCGGCCCGCCGCCGGAGGAACGAACCCGCATCGCGAGGATGTACACCGGCAGTCCCCCCGGCCGATCGGGCTCCACCCAGCCGAGCCTCTCGAAATACCCGAGCGCGGCCGGTGTGGTCAGCGCCAGTTCGTTCTGGTCGTCCACAACCACGACCGCGGGACCGTCACCCGAGTCCGAATTCGTGTACGCGGCCTGGCGGAGCAGGCTCGTCCTGAAACCGTCCCCGATGTCGCGGAGAACCCCGGCGAGCACCTCGATCTCCACGTCGGTGAACGCGGCCGTCTCCGTTCTCCCCAGATCTGCCATACCCCAACATGTTCCGTCCCGGCCACGGAACACCATGCGCACGTGGTCATCGATACCGAACGGTTCGAGCACCTCGCGATAGAGCCGGGTGGCCCGGTATCGCCCACCCTCCTGCTGCACGCTCCGGATTCCGCTCGGCCGGCGCAACATCGCGTCGTAGCCGAAGGCATCCGGATCGGGCCCGTATTCGAACTCGAAGACGGTATTCATGGCGCGGAGCGGGTCGTCGAAACCGACATTCGTCCCCGACGTCGGAACCAGCACCGCGGGATCCACGGTCGCCACGCACCCACAATCGAACGGGACCTGTTCGCGAAGTGCATCGAGAATCTGCGTCCGAAAATCCGCGGAATCGGTCGCAGTCCGTACTGCGCGACGGACCGTCGACTTCAACCGGGCGGCAGAGCGCGCCGCGTCCATGAAGCCCAGTATTCCCCACCAATGAGGGATTGAGAACGGGCACGGGTGGTCGGAATCTGAAGTCAGGGGCGAGTCAGGAGGTAAGGACCGATGCCCACCACGAAATCCACTCAGCTGTCCGAAGCGGACCTCGAGATGCTGTACCTCATCCACGATGCGTTCCGGCGCGACAGCGAACGTCTGACACGGGTCGCCGAACACGGCGTCCCCGAGGACCCGGCCACCCACGACGCCGTGCTGCTCGGCTGGCACGGCTTCAGCACGATACTGCACCATCACCACACGATCGAGGACGAGATGTTCTGGCCGCTGATGCGGACCCGGCTCCAGGACGAACCCGATGCCCTCGAGGTGCTCGACGCGATGGAAGCCGAACACGCCCTTCTCGATCCGTCACTTGCAGCGGTCGAGGAAGCGTTCGACGACCGCGAGCACGGACCCGACGTCCTGGCCGAGCGCCTCGACACGGTGGTGCACACGCTGCGGTCCCATCTCGCGCACGAGGAGAAAGACGCCCTACCGCTGATGGCGCGCACCATCACAGCCCGGGAAGTGCAAACCCTCACCAAGGACGCAATACGTTCGGTGTCCCGTTCCGAGCTCCGGGAGGCGACCCCGTACCTGTTCGAGGGAGCACCCGAGGACCGGACCCGCCGGCTGCTGCGCCAACTTCCGCTGCCGGTGCGGCTCCTCCACCGGTTCTGGTGGAATCCGCAGTATCGCCGCGTCCGCAGATGGGAATGAACACGCGCGGCCCCAACCGGCCACTCGGGGTCCCTTCACGACGCGGCCTCGAGGAGCCGTCGGCAAACGCCGCTCGCGTACGGGGACGTCGGCGACGAACAGCGCGGGTCGACGTGCTCAGAGTCTCGGATCCAGCACCACCTTGCAGACGCTGTCCGAGCGGCTGCCGTACATCTGATAGGCACGGTCACCCTCGGACAACGGCAACCGGTGGGAAACGACAGCCCCCGGATCAAGGCGCCCGTTCTCGGTGAGCGCCAGCAACGTCGGGAGCTCCGCCTGCACCGAACACAAGCCGATCGCGAAGTCCAATTCTTTGAGCTGGGCAATCTCCATCGGGAAGGTGAACCGGTTGTTCTGGCTGACGCCGATCACGCTGACCCGCCCACGGACCCGTACCGCGCGCAGCGCCAGATCTATCGTGGCGTCCGCGCCGACCGCCTCGATGACGGCGTCGACGCCCCGGCCACCCGTCGCGTCGCGGACTGCTCGGACCTGGCTCTTCCGGTCGTCACCCACGTCGATCGCACGGGCACCCATCGCCTCGGCCCGCGCACGGCGGTCCGGCACCGGATCGATCGCGAGGACCTGCCCGGCGCCCATCGCGATGGCGGACTGGACCGACATCAACCCGACCGGCCCCAGCCCGATCACCAACACCGAGTCGCCGGGCACGATCCGGGCCCGCCGACAGCCGTACCATGCGGTCGGTGCGTTGTCGGTCAGCACCAGGGCGGCCTCGTCGCCGACCGAGTCCGGGATCGTCGCCAGATTCACGTCGGCGTTCGGCACTCGCAGGTACTCGGCCTGGGTGCCGGCCAGCGCGTGGCCGAGCCCGTAGCAGCTCGACTGCCAGGACTTACCGGCTTTGAAGGTGCAGGTCGACACTCGACCGGCCGCGCACTCGGAGCACGTCGTGCAGCCCACCGACGCCGTGGCCAACACTCGGTCGCCGGGCGCGAATCCGGTGACACCGGCACCCACCTCCCTCACGATTCCGACGGCCTCGTGCCCGACGATGAAACCGATGTCGTCGGTGAATCCGTGACCGCCCCAGATGTGCAGATCGCTGCCGCAGATGCCGGCCAACGTCACCTCCACGATCGCGTCGAGGTCCCCGGACAGCACCGGCGATGGGACTTCGGCACAGGCCACGTCCCTCGGCCCGCGGTAGGTCAGAACCTTCATCGCGTCTTCTCCCATGTCACCACGTCGTACTTCTCCCACCTCGAGGGAGGCACTCCGCCCCATGAGCGGAGTGCCTCCCGAAAACCGATGCCGCTCAGCCCTATCGGTTGCGCCGAGCTCGGACAACAGGCTCGCGCCGGATACGCGATCATCGGCTGGTACGCATTTCGGGTCAGGCCCAGCTGCGTATCGCCGCGTCGAGGTCGAGTCGGCCGGCAGGTACCGGCGTAGCCGGGTCGGTCCTCGAGAACCGCGGCGCCGGCCGCGGCTGATCGACGCCACCGATGTTCTCGAAGATCCCGCGCCCCGACATGTGCGGGTCCGCAAGCGCCTCGTCGTAGCTGAGCACCGGGGTCACACACGCGTCGGAGCCCGTGAACACCTCGGCCCACTCGTCCCGGGTACGGGACTTGAACGCCGACGTCAAAGCCGCTCTCAGCGCGGGCCAGCGTGCGCGGTCCCACTGCGCCGGCAATTCACCGATCTCCAGACCGAGACCACGGACCATCTCCGCGAAGAACTGCGGTTCCAGGCAGCCGACGGCGACATGCCGGCCGTCTGCACACGTGTAGGTGTCGTAGAACGGTGTGGACCCGTCGAGGAAGTTCTCCCCCCGGCCCGCCGCCCATGCTCCCGCTCCCCGCAACGACCACAGAAGCTGGGCGAGCACACTGGTCCCGTCGACGATCGCACCATCGACGACCTGCCCGCGCCCCGAACGTTCGCGCTCCCAGAGCGCCGCCAGAACGCCGACGATCAAGAACATCGAGCCGCCGCCGAAGTCGCCCACCAGGTTCAGCGGTGGAACCGGCTTGCCGTCCGCCACACCGATGTTGTCGAGTACTCCGGTCAGCGAGATGTAGTTGATGTCGTGGCCGGCCGAGTTCGCCAGCGGGCCGTCCTGACCCCAGCCGGTCATCCGGGCATAGATCAGCCGCGGGTTGAGTTCCAGGCAGGGATCGGGTCCGAGGCCGAGACGCTCGGTGACACCCGGGCGGAAGCCCTCGACGAGTATGTCGGCCCGGCCGATGAGGTCGCGGACACCGGTGAGATCGTTGGCATCCTTGAGGTTGACGCGCACTACTTTTCGGCCCCGTAGAGTGGTGTCTTCGTCGCTCGACACTCCCGGGATCAGTTCCGGCGCCGAATGGCGCTCGACGCGGATCACCTCGGCACCCAGGTCGGCCAGCAGCATGCACGCGTGCGGCCCGGGACCGATACCGGCCAGCTCGACCACTCGGAGCCCGGCAAGCGGCCCGGTCGACCGCGGGTGATTCGGATTCGATGTGTTCATGGTCGTTTCGTCCCGGTCACAGGGACCGTGCGACGATCTCCTTCATGATCTCGTTGGTGCCGCCGTAGATCTTCTGAATCCGGGCGTCGGCATACATACGTCCGATGGGGTACTCACGCATGTATCCGTAGCCCCCGAAGAGCTGGAGACATCTGTCGACGACATCGCACTGCTGCTCCGTAAGCCAGTACTTCGCCATCGCGGCGGTGGTGGCGTCGAGTTCTCCGGCCAGGTGCCGCTGGATGCACTGGTCGACGAACACCCGGGCCACATGCGTCACGGATGCGCACTCGGCAAGCTCGAACCTGGTGTTCTGGAAGTCGAAGACAGACTGCCCGAATGCTTTACGTGACTTCGTGTAGTCCACGGTTGCCGCGACAGCGGCTTCCATCGCGCCGACGGCGGAGATCCCGATATTGAGACGCTCCTGGGCGAGTTGAGTTTTCAGCTGCATGAAGCCCTGACCCTCCGGACCGAGCAGGTTCGCGACCGGCACCCGGACGTCTTCGAAGAAGAGTTCGGACGTGTCGGCGCCCTTGCACCCGACCTTGTCGAGGATCCGGCCTCGCACGAAGCCTGGGCTGTTGTCGGTTTCGACCACGAGGAGGGAGATTCCGCGGCCCCCGGCCTCGGGATCCGTCTTGACCGCGACGACGAGCAGATCGGCGGTGCCACCGTTGGAGATGAAAGTCTTGGCACCGTTGACGATGAAGTGGTCGCCGTCGCGGACCGCCCGGGTCTGGATCGCCTGCAGATCCGACCCGGTTCCCGGCTCCGTCATCACGATTGCCCCGATGCGCTCACCCCTCGCCATCGGCGGCAACCATCGACGGCGCTGCTCTTCGGTTCCATAAGCGTAGATGTAGTGGGCGACGATCGCCGAGTGCACGAGAATGCCGAATGTCGCGTCACCCGAACGGGCCTGGGCCTCGATGATTGCAGCCTCGTGGGCATAGTTGCCACCGCCGCCGCCGTACTCCTCCGGGATGGAACAGCACAGCAGCCCGAGGTCGCCGGCCTTGCGCCAGACCTCACGATCGACGTACTGCTGACTTTCCCACTTCTCCCGGTGCGGCACCACCTCGGTGGTGAAGAACTTCGTGGCGAGTTCACCGAGGGCGTCGACCTCGGGGTCACGCCACGGCGAAACGTACTGCGCTGTAGCCATGTCTCAGCCCTCGTACCCGCCGCCGGTGATGATCAGCTGTCCGCTGATGTAGTCGGATTCCGGATAGGTCAGCATCACGACCGAACCGGCAGCTTCCTCCGGTGTGCCGGGACGGCCGAGAGGAATCATCTGCTTCGCGGCGGCGAGCAGCTGCGGGTTGACCCCGACCTTGATCTGGCGGCCTTCCACGTCGATGGTCGAGTCACCGTCGGCGGGTGCCATGGTCAGCCGGGTTTCGATGAACCCGAACGCCACCGCGTTGACGTTGACGTTGTAGCGTCCCCACTCCTTGGCCAGGGTCTTGGTCATGCCGACGATGCCGGCTTTCGCCGAGGAATAGCTGGCTTGACCGGCATTGCCGAAAATGCCTGCCACGGAGGAGATGTTGACGACCTTGCGATGCACCTGGAGTCCTGCGTCGCGCTCGGTCTTGACGGCCTTGCTGATCACCGGCTGGGCGGCGCGGAGGATACGGAAGGGCGCCTTGAGGTGGACGTCGAGAATTGCGTCCCACTGCTCGTCGGTCATCTTCTGGATGACGCTGTCCCAGGTGTATCCGGCATTGTTGACGATGATGTCGAGGCCGCCGAAGTTCTGCGTGGCGGTGCCAACGAATCGATCTGCGAATTCCGGATCCGTGACGCTGCCTGCGCAGGCGACGGCCGCGCCACCCGCGCCGGTGATCTCGTCGACCACCTCGGTGGCCGGCACCGTATCGAGGTCGTTGACAACGACGTTGGCTCCTTCCGCTGCCAGCTGGAGGGCGATGGACCGGCCGATGCCGCGACCCGCGCCGGTGACGATCGCCGTCTTACCGTTGAGCTTTCCCATGATTGTTCGTCCTTACTGGGTGTGTCGTGAGAAGGTGGGTTCCGGTTCAGTCGAGCGCGACGGTTGCCTCGCCGACCAGGGTGGTCGTTCCGTCGGCCAGGGAAACCTGAAGATCGAGCGTGGCGAGTCGTTCGCGGTCGACGTCGGCGACCGAGGCCACCGTCGCGGTACAGGTGGGCTGCCCGTGCACGGGTGTGATCGAGGCGAATCGCACCTTGTACGACCGGATCCGTTCCTGCGGAACCAGGTCGGTGAGCAATCGGGCGAGGTACGCCATCGAGAGCATTCCGTGAGAGAACACATCGTCCAGGCCGGCCGACCGGGCCACGTCGAGGTCGATGTGAATCGGGTTGTGGTCACCGGAAGCGCCGGCGAACAGGGCCAATGTGGTCCGCGAGATCGGAGGGATCTCCAGGGCGGGAAGGGTGGCTCCGGCCACCAGGGTGTCGATGCTCATCGGTTGCCCTCCTCGCCGGCCACTGCGGCCGGGTCCGGGTGTTGGACGACGAGGACGCTGCGCATCTCCGCAACGACCGCGTCGTGCTGGTCGGTGACGACGGAGTCCTGCACGAGGAACTCGAGTCGGCCGCCACGCTTGTCGTAGATGTCGCTCACCGTGCTCACCACTGTCAGGTCGTCCCCCGCGTGGGCCACCTGCCGGTAGGAGAACTGCTGTTCGCCGTGGAGTACGAAGCGCAGGTCCACGCCGAGGCGGTCGAGGAATCCGGCGGAGTCCGGGTCCTCCATGCCGATCCCGAACAGGAAGGTCGGTGGGACCGGAAGGTCCGGGTGCCCGGCCTTCTTCGCCGCCTCGAGATCGGTGTAGATCGGGTCCCGCTGGCCTGTGGCGACCGCGAAGTCGCGCAGTCGGCTCCGGGTCATCAGCAACGACGCCCGGCCGGTTTCCTGACCGATGATGCTGCGATCGATGGCCATCAGATCGCCGCCTTCCGGTAGAGCGAGACCACGACGGCGCCACCGAGTCCGATGTTGTGCTGCAGCGCGAGCTGCGCATCGGGGACCTGACGATTGCCGGCGATACCCCGCAGCTGCCAGGTGAGCTCGCTGCACTGCGCGAGGCCGGTGGCGCCGAGCGGGTGGCCCTTCGAGATCAGGCCACCGGACGGATTGACCACCCAGCGACCTCCGTAGGTCGTGTCGCCCTTCTCGATCAGCTTGTGCCCCTCGCCGATGTCGCAGAGACCGAGCGCCTCGTAGGTGAGCAGCTCGTTTGCGGAGAAGCAGTCGTGCAGCTCGATGACATCGACCTCCTCGGCCGATCGGCCGGACTGCTCGAAGACCATCTCGGCGGCCTTACGACTCATGTCGAAACCGACGGCAGAGATAGCGCTCCCACCGAGCGATTCCGGAAGGTCGGTGACCATCGCCTGGCCCATGATCTCGACGGCCTGCTCGGTCAGCCCGTTCTCGCGCACGAAATCCTCGCTCGCGAGGACCACGGCGCCGGAGCCGTCCGAGGTCGGCGAGCACTGCAGCTTGGTGAGCGGCCCGTAGATCGAACGCGAATCGAGAATCTCCTGCAGCGTGTACTCGTCCTGGAACTGGGCGTACGGATTGTCGACCGAGTGCCGGTGGTTCTTCTCCCCCACCATCGCGAAATGCTCGGGCGTGGAACCGTACAGCTCCATGTGTTCGAGTCCCGCAGCACCGAACATGTACGGGGCGAACGGCTCCTGCGGCTGGTACTTGCGGGCGAGCACCTCCAGGTGCTTGTCCAGCGCGCCCGCCCGGTCGGTGTAGGAAGCGCTGAGCGAGCCGCGCTGCATCTTCTCGAACCCGAGAGCGAGCACACAGTCCGCGCGACCGCCCCGGATGGCTTCGGCCCCGAGATAGAGTGCGGTCGAACCCGTCGAGCAGTTGTTGTTGACGTTGACGACCGGCACCCCGGACAGCCCCAGTTCGTACACCGCGCGCTGTCCCGAGCACGAGTCGCCGTACACGTAGCCCACGTACGCCTGCTGGATCCGGTCGTACGAGACGCCGGCGTCGGACAGTGCCGCACTCCCCGCTTCCCGCGCCATGTCGGGGTAGTCCCACCCTTCGCGTGCGCCGGGCTTCACGAACTTCGTCATCCCGACACCGACCACGAATACTCGGCGATTCATCTTGCCCTCCTTCATTAAGTGAATCTCTAATAAGTAGAGTGACACAGGCACGCGTTGACCGCAAGAGTCAAAGAGGCCAGTATGTAGCCGATAGATACGGTCGCTCAGTGAGATTCTGCGCGATCTTGTGAATCTGAACTCAAGTACGAAAGCAGACAGGAGAAATGAGCATGCTGACAGGGAAGACCGTCGTGGTCACAGGCGGAAGTCGTGGCCTCGGCCGGGCGATGGTGCACGGTTTCGCGGAGCGAGGCGCATCGGTGGTCATCGCGAGCCGGAAGTTCGAGAGCTGCAAGGCTCTTGCCGAGCAGGTCGAGGATCGCTACTCCGTTCGCGCACTGCCGCTCGCGTGCAATGTGAGCGACTGGGACGAGTGCACGGCGCTGATCGAGAAGACCCTCGGTGAGTTCGGCGGTATCGACGTACTGATCAACAACGCGGGCTTGTCTCCGCTTTACCCCAGCCTCGATCAGGTTTCGGAAGCCCTGTTCGACAAGGTGATCGCCGTCAACCTGCGGGCGCCGTTCCGTCTGGCTGCACTGGCCGGGACACACATGATGGAGCAGGGTGGCGGTTCGATCATCAATATCGGATCCATCGAGGCGATCCGTCCCGGACCGGACGCCCTCCCCTACGCGGCGGCAAAAGCCGGTCTGCACACGCTGACAGAGGGATTCGCCCAGGCTCTCGGCCCTACCGTTCGGGTCAACACGATCCAGTGCGGCCCGTTCCTCACCGACATCTCCGAGAATTGGACGCCGGGGGTTCGCGAGAACCTCGAGAGCAGCCTCGCACTCGCGCGATGTGGACGGCCCGAAGAGGTGGTGGACGCCGCGCTGTTCTTCGCGACCGGCGCATCGTCGTTCTGTACCGGTTCGGTTCTGCGAGTCGACGGCGGAATGCCCTAGAAGCAGCTACCGCGATCGCCCCGGACAAACGCCCCGGCACCCGTGCACGCGCACGGGCGCCGGGGTTGTTCGACTTCCGGGATCACCCGATCAATCGATGCGCACGCTCGAAGAGTTGCAATGTGCGCGTGTGCATCTCGACCCCGAGTTCCGGCGTGGCCATGCCGGCGAGCGAACGGACGTACGTCCCCTCGAGCACGATGCCGAGTTTGAAGCATGCCAGCACGCGATACCAGTCCAGATGTTCCAGCGACCGCGTGCCCGACGCGGCGTAACGGGCGATCAGTTCGTCCGGTGTGGCGATACCACCCGCTTCGGCGAGGCGGCTGCCCATGAGATCCGTTCTTGCCCCCGCATCGGCCCAGACCGCCAGCAGCCATCCGAGGTCGAGCAACGGGTCGCCGATCGTGCACATCTCCCAGTCGACGATCGCGACGACCTTCGAGCTGTCCGGCGCGAACATGAGGTTGCCCAGATGGAAGTCACCGTGCATCAGCCCAGGGTCCGCTGCTGGGGGTCGGTGGCAATCGAGCCATTCGGCGATTGTGTCGACACCGGGTATTTCGTTGCCGGAGTACCCCATTCGTCGGTAGCTGTCGAGCTGATCGAGCCACCTGCGCACCTGTCGTTCCAGGAAACCGTCGGGACGTCCCATTCCGCCGAGTCCGATCTCGTCCGGATCCACTGCATCCAGCGTGAGCAGCGCGTCGACAACCGACAATCCCATCCGATGACGTAGGTCGGCCGATGCCTGCTGATCAGGTGACAGAGCGACCATCGCGTTGATGCCGTCGACGGGCTCCATCAGGAAGAAGACCGAGTCTCCCAGCACCTCAGGTGTCTCGCATCCGCCGAGCAGTCGGGGGTGCGGCACACCGGTGTCGCCGAGGGCACGCAGTACCGTCATCTCACGGCGCAGCGCGTCGTCGGATTCGGGGCGCGGATGCCGCGGTCCGCGGCGCAAGACGTATCCGATTCCGTCACGCTCGAATCGGTACATCAGATTCTGGGTCCCCCCACCCACCGGCCGGACGTGCGAGACCGGTCCGCTTCCCAAGCCGGCCGAGTCCATCCACCGTTCCACGGCGGGAAGATCGAGACCGATCACGTCCGGTCCCCTTCGAGATGTGCCGGTCATCGCTGGTGGACCAGGTGCGCGGCGACCCCCTGCGGTGTCGGTGTCGTGACGGAGGCGAATCGCTTCAGCTCGGTGCGTGCCACGGCACGACGATGAACCTCGTCCGGACCGTCCGCCACGCGCACGATCTTGGCCTCGGCGTACATCCGCGCCAGCGGGAAGTCCGGTCCGAGACCGGCGGCGCCGTGTGCCTGCATGGCGCGTTCGATCACTCGGGAGGCGACGTTGGGGACGGCAACCTTGATCCCCGATATCTGGCTCGCGGCTCCGGTGTTGCCGACCGTGTCCATGAGGTGCGCCGTGTACAGCGTGTAGAGCCGTGCCTGGTCGATCTCGATCCGGGAATCCGCTATCCACTCGCGGACCACTCCCTGATCGACGAGCGTGGTGCCGAAGGTGGCTCTCTTGTTCACCCTGTCGATCATCGACTCGAGGGCGCGCTCGGCAGCACCGATCATCCTCATGCAGTGATGGATACGGCCGGGACCGAGACGCGCCTGGGACATGGCGAAACCCGCGCCCACCTCGCCGAGCATGTTGGTCACCGGAACCCGGACGTCCGTGAAGGTGATCTCGGCGTGCGACTCGAACGTGTGGTAGCCGAGGACGGAAAGATCCCGTTCGATGGTGACGCCCGGGGTGTCCTTCGGAACGAGCACCATGCTGTGCCGGCGGTGCCTGGGCGCGTCGGGTGCGGCATCGGTGATGCCCATGACGATGAAGAGCTCGCATCGAGGGCGCGCAGCACCCGAGATCCACCACTTGCGCCCGTTGAGCACCCACTCGTCACCTTCTCGAACGATGGACAGCTCGATGTTGCTCGCATCCGACGACGCGACCCGAGGCTCGGTCATCGCGTAAGCGGATCGGATTTCACCGTCCATCAGGGGGCGCAGCCACCGGGCCTTCTGCTCGGGTGTCCCGAAGAGCGAAAGCAGTTCCATGTTTCCGGTGTCGGGTGCCGAACAGTTCATCGCCTCGGGGCCGAGGGGAAGGCTCCGGCCGCTCAATTCGGCCAACGGTGCGTAGTCCAGATTGGTCATGGGCTCGTGTCCGGCCTCCGGGTGTGGCAGGAAGAGGTTCCACAATCCTCGGTCGCGAGCAACCTTCTTGAGGTCCTCGAGAACGGGCGGGTTTGCGCGCTGCCCGTTCTGATCACGCAACTGCTCCTCGAACACGTTCTCCGCGGGATAGAGATGATTCTCGAGGAAGTCGATCATCTTCTCACGCAAGTGAATTGCTCGTGGACTCGAGTCGAACATCATCGGCGCCTTTCGGTGGATGCGGTGGGCCGCCGGTACTGCTCCCTGAGCCGGCGCTTGAACAGTTTTCCGCTGTCGTCACGTGGCAGGTCGTCGTCGAACACGACCACCCGGGGAACCTTGTAGCGAGCCAGGTGTGTTGCGACGAAGTCCCGGACGGCGTCGGCCGTGGCCTCGGCGCCCGGCAGGAGTTCGATGTGGGCGGCGAGGGACTCACCGAACTCGTCGTCGGGAATGCCGAATACCGCGACGTCGGCCACTCCGTCCATGCGCATGAGACAGGCTTCGATCTCGGCCGGATAGATGTTGACGCCGCCGGAGATGACCATGTCGCTGACCCGATCGGTCAGGTACAGGTACCCGTCGTCGTCCACATATCCGATGTCGCCGACGGTGATGTAACCGTCCTGCTCGATCTCGCGGCGCTTGGCATCGTTCCCGATGTAGGTGAAGTCGGGCCACCCCTCGACACTCCTGCCGTAGATGACTCCGGGTGTCCCGGCGGGAAGCCGCTCGCCCGTGAACATGTCCAGGATGCGGACATCGGAGCCGAAGCGAGGCTTGCCGACCGTTCCCGGGTGAGCAAGCGCCTCGGCACTGTCACACATGACGAACGGCCCGACCTCGGATCCACCGTAGTATTCGCGCACGATGGGTCCGAACCAGTCGATGATCGCCTTCTTCGTCTCGGGGGCACAGGGCGCCGCGGCGTGCACGATCACCTGCAGCGAACTCACATCGAACGACTTCCGCACCTCCGTCGGCAGCCGTAGCAGGCGGGTGAACATGGTCGGCACCATCTGGACGGACTCGATTCGGCGACTTTCGACGAGACGCAGAAACTCGACAGGATCGAATTTGGGCATGATCGTGATGTCCATGTCGAGCGCCGCGGCGAACAGCGCATGGTTGTTCGGGGCCGCGTGGTACAGCGGCGCGGGCAGCAGCGTCTTCCCCCCGGGTCGCAGGCCGAGCAGGCCCATCGATGCTTTCAGCACCTTCGCCTGATCTTCCGCTGAAATGCGATTCCTGAGAACACCTTTCGGAAGGCCCGTGGTGCCCGAGGTGTAGATGACGCCCATCGGCGTCTGATCGGTGACCACCGAAATCGGCTCGTTGCTCGCAATGAGACGGTCGAGGGTGTCGTACCGCCCGGTGGTCCGGACGTCACCGAGCCCGTAGGCGTCGGCGACCTCCGCCGGCACCTCCGCCTCGATGACCATCACCCCCTCGGGCGCCTGGGCGACGACGGCACCGATCAGGTCGGAATGGGCTATCACAGCCTTCGCCCCACTGTCCCGCAGCAGGTGCGCCAGATCCGAACCCATCCAGTGCCAATTGACGGGGACCGGGACGGCGCCGATCGGTGCCGCCGCGAGAGTGGTCTCGAGGAACGCGACCTCGTTGCGCATCACGATGGCGAAGCGGTCTCCCGGCCCGACACCCGAGGCTCGCAACCCGGCGGCGAGACGCGCGGCCCTGGCTTTGACCTCCACCAGGGTTCGCGACCTGCCACCGGACCACACGCGGGGCTCTCCGAACCCGCCCGCCTCGAGGGAATCAGACCTGACTGTAGGTTTCCTGATCGCTTGATTTTTCATGCTCGGATCCGGTCTAGTCATAGACTAGACCTTAACCGAGATTCACTTATGTGTGAAGAGGGTCACGAGCGCGGCGGGCGCTCGCCATCCTCGGACTCACGCCTCCAGCACTGCCACCACAACCGCACTCGCGTCGGCCACGAAACCCTCTGTGGATGCGAGATGTCGCGCCGTCGTCAGGTCATCGGCCACCGACAGCGCGATATGAACCAGGTGTCGAGCATCTCGTTGGTCGAGCTCGGGTCGGACCGCTCGGACGAGCGCTACCCATTCGGCCACGTACTCGCGTTGATACGCGACACTCCGCTCCTCGATTTCCACTTCCCCCGTCAGCTGGTGCACCATCCGCGGCTGAGCCGCGAACCGGGACACATAGGCGTGGGCGAGAAGAGCCAGAGCCTCGCGCGGATCGCTGGTTCGGCTCAATGCCTGGTCGAGATCCAGCCACAAGGAGTGGGTGCCCCGATCGAGCACTGCGCGGAGCACGGCAGCCTTGTTCTCGAAGTAGCCGTAGAGGTTCGGTCCCGTCACCTCGGCCGCACTGCCGATATCGTCCAGGGAGGTTTCCTGATAACCCTGCTCCGCGAACAGACGACTCGCAGCCAAGAGCAGCCGCTCCCGGCGCGACACCGGTGAAAGCCCCTTGCGCGCAACGCTCGGACCGGCAGCCCCGATGTCGGCCATCCGCGCTCCCGCGACCGCACGCGCTGCGCGGATGAGCACCTCGACATGGGTCGAGGCGGGGATGCGCACCGACCGATAGCTCGGGCTCGCCATCACCGATTGGATCGCCCGCGCCAACAGCTCCGCCTGACCGGCCGTCAGCTGCGGCCGGTCTCGCCGCAGCAGACGCTCGTATCCTTCTGCAGACCTGCGCAGCCGTTCCCGGAGGGACTCCCGCACCTCGGGGGGCAAGTGGCAGGCCTCGCGTGACCAGAGCACACCGAGGGGGCGAGCGACGGCGATCGATGCGGCTTCGGCGATCACCTCGTCGAGCGGGATGTCGCCGCTCGCCGGGAACTCGATGTCACCGAAACTGTCCTCGATCACGGCCTCGAGGAGAACCGCCTTGTTGGCGAAATGCCGGTAGAGCGCGCTCGGCCCGATTCCTACCCGGCTCGCGATCGCACCCATGGTGACGTTGTGGTAGCCCTGTTCGACGAACAGGTCCCGCGCATGCGCCAAGATCTGCTGCTTGCGGTCCTTCGGACGCCGTCTGACGCGATCTTCAACATTCTGCCCGGTCACCGAGGGGCCCTTTCTCCGAAGAAGTGAATCCGCATAAATGTATCGAGCACTCGCCATCGACGATCGGCTCGTCAGCGTATTTGCGGCGAGAACCAACCGCCGGTCGACGGCGACGAACGCACGCACGACACCCACCGGGACGACGCGCGGGCGGGCTATTACAGTCGGGGCAACACCGCGCACCCCGGGGGATACGACACAATGCAGCCTGCCTCGACCTCACCTGCCGAAACAGGCACGACGGTGACCGCGACCGTCGTCGAACACCATCGCCTTCGCAACAACCTCTCGGTCATCCGTCTCCAGTGCGACAACGAGGTCGTGCCGTTCCGCGCCGGCCAATACGTCGACGTCACCGTCCCGCAGCGGCCCGGTCTGCCGCGACGCCTGTCACCCGCGCTGCCCCCGTCCCTGGACGGCAAACTCGAGTTCCACGTGCGGTCCGTTCCCGGCGGCTGGGTCAGCGGCAGCATCGTCGCCGACACCCGGCCGGGCGACGTGTGGACGATCGGTGAACCGAAGGGCGGCGATCTGCACGTCGACGACAGCGGCCGCATCGTCATCATGATCGCGGGCGGGACCGGTCTGGCCCCGCTGCGCGCACTGCTGCTCGACATGGCTCGCCGCCCCGAACCGCCGCGCACGTTCCTGTTCGTGGGCGGCGGTTCTCCCCGCGACCTCTACGCGTCGGACATGCTGTCGCTGCTGTCCGAGGCGTTGCCGTGGCTGACGGTGGTTCCGGTCGTCGAATCGGTCGAGGATCCGGACTTCCCGGACCCTTGGTACAACCGGATCGTCACCCAGCTCGGCGACATCGGCGCCGACCCGGACGATCTGATCGAGGGCAGCCTCGACGAGGTCGTCACGTCCTACGGCGCGTTCGGCGACCATCAGGTCCTGTTGTGCGGGTCCGCGGCGATGGTCCGGGCGACCCTGCACAAGCTGATCGAGACGGGTACCCCCGTCGAGAACATCCGCTTCGACCCGTACTGATCGCCCGGGTGCGGGGCTTGCCTGCTTCGCGCCTCGGCAGGACGATGGATGGGCAAACATTCTCGTCCACCGAGGAGGGTCGTCATGACGACCGCTCGAGGGATCATGCATGCCGGTGCGACGTGCATCGGCGAACACGAAACCCTGGAGTACGCGGCACAGCAGATGCGTGAGCTCGACGTCGGCTCACTTCCCATCTGCGGCGACGACAACCGGCTGCACGGCATCATCACCGACCGCGACATCGTTCTGAAATGCGTTGCGCGCGGGTTGGATCCGACGATGATGACCGCCGGCGACCTCGCCCAGGGCAAGCCGTACACGGTCGCTGCCGACGCCGACATCGACGACGTACTCACGATCATGGAGGAACACCGGATCCGGCGACTGCCGGTGATCGGCGACCACCGGCTGATCGGAATGATCAGCGAAGCGGATCTGGCCACACACCTGCCCGAGGAACAGGTCGGCCGGTTCGTCGAATCCATCTGCGCCACCATGAGATAACCCGTCCCGAATCGAGGTGAGCGCCGATGAGCGCGCTGACAGGCAAGACCGTTCTCGTCTCCGGCGCAGCGCGCGGCATCGGTGCCGCGACCGCGCGCGCCCTGGCTTCCGAAGGCGCGCAACTGGTTCTGTTCGACGTGGACGCGCAACCACTGCACGAGCTGGTCGCGGTGATCGGCGACGACCGCGCGGTCGGGACGGTCGCCGATGTCCGGGATCTCGACGCGGTCCAGGCCGCCGTCGACGCGGGCGTCGACCGGTTCGGCGGCCTGGACTTCGCAGTGGCGAACGCCGGGGTCGGCGCGTACGGCTCTGTGCTGCAGGTCGATCCGGAAGCGTTCCGCACAGTGATCGACGTCGACCTCGTCGGGGTGTTCCACACCGTGCGCGCGACGTTGCCGGCGATCATCGAGCGCCGCGGCTACCTTCTTCTCGTGTCGTCGATGGCCGCGTACCTGCCCATGCCGGGGCAGGCGTCGTACAACGCGGCGAAAGCCGGTGTGGAGCAGTTCGCCAACACTGTGCGTCTCGAGGTCGCACGCCACGGCGTCGGTGTCGGGTCGGCGCACATGGGGTGGATCGACACCCCGCTGATCCGCGATGCCCGCGCCGATCTGCCCGCGTTCGACCGGATGCTCACGGCTCTACCCGGGCCGCTCGGGAAGGTCCACGACGTCGACGAGTGCGCCGCCGCGTTCGTCCGTGCCCTCGGGAGGCGGTCCCGCCGCGTGTACGTGCCCGGTCCGATGCGGACCGCAGCGTGGGCACGGACCCTGATCACCTCGGCGGTCGCCGACCGGATCGTGCTGCGAGCGCTGGCGCACGCGCCGGACGCGGACGGTCAGGTCGCGGCGCTGGGGCGTTCGATGAGCGCCCGCGTCGCCGCGCTCCTCACCGAAAGGTGAGGTGCCGGCGGGTTTTCGCCGGGCGCTCGATCACGCAGATGCGGACACGGCGTCCACATCGGTGTGCGACTGCGCCGGAACCGCGACGGTGACCCAGGCCCGCGCGATCACCGCTCCGGAATCGGTCGCACACACCACTGCGACGTCCTGCACGAATTCGTGATCGGTGCGGTAGTGCTGCAGCACACCGACAGTGCACTTCGCCGGTTCGGCACCGGCCGTGGGACCGGTGATGCGGACGCGGAACCTCCGGACGTTCTCGACGCCGAACCGGTCGACGACACAGCGGGCGAGTTCCCCCACGGCCCGCTCCGAGGTTGCCGGTGCGTCCTCACACCCCGACAGAAACACTTCGGCAACCCTGCGGCCGACCGTGTCGAAGTACTCGACGGTCCGGTCCACACGGTGGGTCTCGGCGTCGCGCACCGTGCGGGTCCGGCCACGGAGCGGTTCGTCCGCCCGAGGTGGGAGGAAGAACACGATGTCCGCCTCGTCGGCACCTGCGCCGTCGAGCCGGCCCGCCGCGACGCCGAGCGACAGGAAGGTGGGTGCGGAACCTGTTTCCGGAACAACACTTTTCACGATGATTCTCCCTCTCGCTCGGCGAGAATGCGTCAGACGGACACGCTCGAGTTCGCGGCGTCGCGCGCCGCGATGTATCCGAACACCAGACCCTGGCCGATGGTTGCGCCCGCACCCGGGTAGCGATTGCCGAACGCGTTGGCCGCGGTGTTGCCGATCGCATACAGACCCTCGATGACGCTGCCGTCCTCGCGCAGCACGCGAGCACGTTCGTCGGCGCGCAGGCCGCCGCACGTGCCGAGATCGGACAGGGTCATCTTCACCGCGAAGTACGGGCCGTGGTCGAGCGGGCGCAGGTTCGGGTTCGGCTCGACCGTCGGGTCGCCGTAGTACCGGTCGTATGCGCTTGCGCCGCGCGCGAATTCGGAGTCCGTTCCCGCCACCGCGTCGTCGTTGAACCGGCGGAAGGTCTCGGCGAAGGCCTCCACCGGGATTCCCATCGATGCCGCGAGTTCCTCGGGGGTGGCACCGCTGTGCGCGATGCCGGCCTTGAACCAGGAGCCCGGGATCGGCTGGCGCGGGAACAGTCCCGCGGCGAACACGTAGCTGTTGCGGTACTTCTGGTCGAACACGATCCACATCGACTCGACCGGATCACCCGAGCGTTCACGCTCGAGGACGGTCTGGCCGAACGTCATGTAGTCGCAGGACTCGTTGATGAACCGGGAGCCCTTCTGGTCCACGATGAACGAGCCGGGCAGCGACCGCTCGGCGAGCATCACCAGCGGCGGATTGCCTTCGCGCGACGGTGCGACCGCCGGGAACCACCACGCCTGATCCATCAGGTCCACATCGGCGCCGATCTCCTGCGCGATCTTGATGGCGTCGCCGGTGTTGCCCTCCGCGCCGAGGCTCTCGCCGTCGACGAGCGATTCCGACTGGAATTTGTGCCGCCACTGCATGTCGTGGTCGAAACCACCGGCGGCGAGGACCACACCGCGACGAGCCGTGACGGTCACCTCCCGGCCGTTCTGCTCGACGACCGCGCCGGTGACGCGATCGCCGTCGGTCACCAGGCGCACCAGCGAGGTCTCCGTCCACACCGGGATCCCTGCGCGCAGCACACCCGCGAACAGACCCGCGGCGATGGCCTGGCCACCGGCGACGTACTCGCGCTTGATCGCCAGCCCTGCCACGCCCTGCGCGAGGCGGCGGAAGATCGTCGCGAACCCCTTGACCGGCACCCGTGCCATGAGGTTCATCCACTTGTAGTCGGCGCCGGTGGTGGGCATCGGCAGACTCGCCTCCATCAGCCCCGGCCGCAGCCGGCCCCGCTCGTCGCCGAGCTGCGACAGGTCGAACGGGCGGCATTCGCACGTGCGGCCGATCGCTGCGCCGCCGGGGCGCTCCGGGTGGTAGTCGGCGTAGCCCTTGGCCCAGAAGAACTTCATCGGCGTGGTGCGGCTGAGAATCGCCACCGTCTCGGCGCCGTTGTCGACGAACGCGTCACCGCGCTCGGCGGGGGCGCTGCCGTCGACCACCGCGCGGACGTAGGTGCGGCCACGCTCACGGGTGTCCCCGGAACGTGCTTCCTGCAGAACGGGATTGGCGGGCATCCAGAACGCGCCGCCCGACCGTGCCGTCGAGCCGCCGACGTACTGCGTCTTCTCGACGACGAGCGCCGACAGTCCCTCCTCGTGCGCCGTGAGCGCGGCGGCCAGGCCGGTGCCCGAGCCGATCACGAGCAGGTCCACGGTGGTGTCCTGTGCCTGGACGGGGGCCGGTACGGGCTTCTTCGCCATGCCACTCTCCTTCGCCTGGTTGTTCCGCAACGAGGGACGACGGTAGACCGGTATCGACCCCGACGGCACGGACGTTCCCTACCACCGGGACACGCCGTCGGGAACCGGACGAACCGGTCCGCGCCGGGAAACCGGAACGGCGACTATCGCGGAACGACCGTGTACCGGCGCAGTGTCAGAGCGGGATTCTTGGCACGAACGGCAGACAGGCGAGCCGGATCGACCTCGGCCACGGCGATACCTTCATGCTCACCCAGCCCCGCAATCACCACACCCATGGGATCGACGACGATGCTCGCGCCGGATCCCACCGGAGCATTCTGGTCGGCTGCAGCGACATAGATCGTGTTTTCGATGGCGCGGGCCCGGACCAGAGTGGTCCAGTGGTCTTCCTTGAGCGGTCCGGCCATCCATGCCGCCGGCAGAATCAGGACATCGGCACCGGCATCGACGATCGTCCTCGTCACCTCGGGAAAGCGGAGGTCGTAGCAGGTCTGGATTCCGAAGGTGATTCCGCCTATCCGGAAGGTCTCCGGGGCGGCGAGGGGTCCGGCCTGCACCATGTCCGATTCGCGGTAGCCGAATGCGTCGTAGAGATGGATTTTTCGGTAGGTCGCCACGATGCTGCGGTTGGGAGCCATCGCAACAACGGTGTTGTAGATGCGGTCCTCGCCCGTGATGGTCTCGTTCATCCCTGCGACGATGTGGATGTCGTGGGTCTGCGCCAGATGCCCCAGCTCCGTGACGAATCGTCCGTCCAGCGGTTCCGCCGTCTCCACGAATCGATCGTCCATCACCGGCGCCGTGAACATGGAGTACTCGGGCAGTACGAGCAGACGGGCACCTGCCGATGCCGCCTGTTTCACCAGGTCACCGACACGTGCGAGGTTGGCGGCCGTGTCATCGCCGGACGCGAACTGGCCGATCGCGATCTGCATGCCTCTCCCCTGTTCCTTCCGGGTACACCGCGACCGGCCTGGACATCCGCTTTTGTCGACGGCGCCCGACAGCAGGACGATCCCGGCATTCGGAAAGCAAACGGTTGAGAAGAGTTTAGTCTCCACTGTTTCCGGTGGTGGTGCGGATGCCGGGAAGACCGCGAAACTCGTTACCCGACAGGATCATCGCGGTCAGTTCACGTCCCGACGCCGCACCAGAATCCCGGTGGTCACCACCGCGACCACGATGTAGGCGGTGACGGTGACGACCGCCCTGGGTCCGGAGATCACGTCCACCACCCCGGGCGTGCCCTGTCCTGCCCCGGTCACCGCACCGACGAGCGATCCGGCGGCGGTGCCCGGCAGGAATGCCGTCACGTCCTGGACGAGCGGCAGAGCGGAACCGACACCGCGCAGCAGATTCTCCACGACGAGGGTCCACACCAAACCCAGGCCGACCGACAACGCCGCACTGCGGGCGTAGGTGCCCAGCGCGAAACCGATCGTCGCCCACATCATGAACACCAGATACGCCGTACCCGCCGAGCGGAGAAGGTCGGCAGCCGACGGCCAGGTGAGCGGTTGCGCTTCGACCGTGGCGAGTACGACGGAAATGGCCGTGCACAGCACCGCTGTGACGATCACCATCGCGGCCACGATCACCGCGAGCGCGAGCAGCGCCCCGATCGTCGGACGCAGCCGGCCGTGGGTGAACACCGTCTTCCAGGTTCCCCAGGTGTAGCCGTTCCCGGCGACGAGGGCGCCGACGACGAGCACGAGGGCACCCCCGAACAACGGCGTGCCTTGTACCAGGACATCGGGTACCGACTCGGGCAGGACGCCCTGCAACAGGGCTTCGGCAGATTGTCCCTCGGTGGAGAAGCCGGCCGATCCGGTCGTATAGGAGATGTACGGGAACACGTAACCGAATACGGTCGCGAGCAGGAACCATGTGCCGAGGGTCGCCCACATCGCCGGCCACGCACGTAACCGGAACAGTTCGGCGCGCACACTGCGCGCCACGGTGTTGCGCCCCGCGACATCGGGGACCGAGCTGGTGGGTGAGCGGAGTGTCGAGGCGGACATGTCACACCCCTTTCATCGGTGTGGAAGTGGTGGTCATCTCGAAGAACACGTCCTCGAGGGTGCGTTCGGTCGGTCCGATCGACGACACCGCCACATCGGCGGCGACGAGCGCCCGGACGACATCGGGTGCACGCTCGGGTGGCAGGTCCAGCAGCACAGCGTCGCCGTCGATCTCGAAGCCGTTCTCACCGGCGAGATCCGAGGCGATCGACACCACCCGGTCCTGGGGCGTGCCGCGCACCTTCAGGATCGCGTCGCCGAGCAGGGTGGACACGGTCGATTCACGCACCAGGCGCCCGTTCGCGATCACGCCGACGCGGTCGCAGATCTCCTGGACCTCGCCGAGCAGGTGACTCGACAGAATCACGGTGTGCCCCGCCCTGGCGAGGTCGACGATCAGGGCACGCATGTCCGCCATGCCGCTCGGGTCGAGGCCGTTGGTCGGCTCGTCGAGCATGATCAGGTCCGGGTCACCGAGCAGGGCCGCGGCGACCCCGAGCCGCTGCTTCATCCCCAGCGAATACGACTTGTACGCATCGTTGCCGCGGTCGACAAGACCTACCCGGGCCAGCACCTCCTCCACGCACCGGTCACTCAACCCGCGGTGACGCGCCAGGGTGCGGAGGTTCGCCCGTCCCGACAGATAGGGAAAGAAACCAGGTCCCTCGATGAGAGCACCGGTACACGAGGACGATTCGCGCGAGCCGGCAGGCCTGCCGAGAACGCGGACGGACCCGGAGGTCGGGCGGATCAGGCCGAGGATCATGCGCAGCGTCGTGGTCTTCCCTGCGCCGTTGGGGCCGAGGAATCCGTAGATCTCGCCGCGTCGAACGGTCATGTCTACGGAGTCGACCGCGGCGCGGTCGCCATAGCGTTTGGTCAGCGCCGACGTCTCGACCACGACGTCGGCATCGATATCGGCCGATCCCGCCCGGCCGGGCCGGTCGGTTGCAGTAGTGAGTGTCGTGTTGTCGGTCATGCCTCGATCGTCGGCCGCACACACGCCGACGTCGTCCGCCCACGGGCGTCATCGACCTACGCGATATTGCGTACACCATCGACCGGCGTGCACGGCTAGCGTCGACGATGTGGGTACCGATCAGGGCCGTGCCGTCACCGACCCGGTGATGCTCCGCGTCGGGTTCACGCTCGCGCTCGTTGCCCTGGTCACCGTGGCGACACTCGGGGCGAACAACATGCGCCCGCCGGCCGCGATGGTCGGTGCGGGTGCCCTCGCCGCGGCCTGCGCGGGGGTCGCACTGACCGCCCCGCGATGGCCACGAACCGCCTTGATCGCGGTGCCTGCGCTGGTCGGGATCTACTTTGCGACCGGTGGAGCCGACGGACCGATCTTCCTCCTGCCCGCGCTCGCAGCGTTCGGGGCGGCGAGCGTGCGTCCCGCCCGCGACCTCGCTGTTCCCGCTGCCCTCGCCGTCCTGGTTCTCGTCGCTGGGATGACGGCCCGGGTCCTCGTCGCCGGATATCCCGCGTGGGTCACACTCTGGCAGACACTCGGCACCGCCGCCCTCGCCCTCGCCGCCGCGGCCGTGGGGTGGTGGCGGTCGGCTCGGCGGGATGCGAACGCCGAGCGGATCCGCCGTGCCGCGACCGAGGAACAACTACGCATCGCCCGCGACCTGCACGACGGGGTCGGGCACGGGCTCGCAGTGATCGCGATGCAGGCCGGGGTGGCGCTGCACGTGCTCGAGCGCAACCCGGAGGCGGTGCGGGACGCACTGGTCGCCATCCGCGACACGAGCCGCGACGCCCTCAACGACCTGCGGACCGAGCTGACGACCCTCACGGGTGACGCCGCCGAGCGCCGACCGCGACGTGGTCTGGCCGACCTGCCGGTTCTCGTCGACCGCGTCCGGGCCGCCGGCCTCGACGTCGACGTGCGGGTACCGGCCCTCCCACTACCGGCCGACGTCGATCATGTCGCGTATTCGATCGTCGCGGAGGCGACGACCAACGTTCTCCGGCACGCGCAGGCCACCAGGGTGACTGTCGAGATCATGCGCGAAGGACAGGCGGTGACAGTGCGGGTCGCCGACGACGGGCGTGGCCGCACCACCGACGCGCCGACCGGTGGCCTCGGCCTCCGCGCGATGGCAGATCGTGCAGCCGAGCTCGGTGGAACGCTCGTCGCCGCACCGGGACCGGAACGCGGCTTCGTCGTGCGGGCCGTGCTTCCGGTCGGTGCCGCCGAGAGCACGGAGGACCGGGCATGACCGTGCGGGTGGTGCTCGTCGACGATCAGACGCTCGTCCGGGTGGGCCTACGAACGCTGTTCGCCGCCGAACCCGAAATCGAGGTCGTGGGCGAAGCCGGCGACGGTGGTGAAGCACTCGCGGTCATCGCGCGCACCCACCCCGACGTCGTCCTGTGCGATATCCGCATGCCTGCCCCCGACGGCCTCGAAGTGCTGCGTCGGATCACCGCCGATCCCGTGTTGAGGGACGTCCGCGTCGTGATGCTCACGACGTTCGAACTCGACGAATACGTCTTCGAGGCCTTGCACGCCGGCGCGAGCGGGTTCCTGCTCAAAGATGCCGAACCGACGGCCCTGCTCGATGCCGTCCGGGTCGTCGCCGACGGAGGATCACTGCTCGCGCCGTCGGTCACCCGACGCGTGATCGAGCACTTCGTCCACACGCAGGACACTGTGCAACCCCACCCCCGCATGGCGGACCTCACGGCACGGGAACGCGAGGTCGTCGCGTGGGTTGCGACAGGGCGGTCGAACAAGGAGATCGCCGACGAGCTGGTGGTCAGTCCCGACACCGTCCGCACACACGTGTCGCGCGCGATGATCAAACTCGGCGCGCGCGACCGAGCACAACTGGTGGTGTTCGCGATCCGCTCGGGCCTGCAGCCGTGACAGCGCCGGCACCCCGTCTCTCGAGCGTCGAGCCCGCGACTGTCGCAGGCTCGACGCTTCCTCGACCTCAGTCGGACACGGTTTGCGGGACCGTCTCCGGATAGACCTGCTCGAACCATCCGCGCTGAGCTTCATCGAAGGTGCCCAGTTCCATCGCGCGGCGGCCCCACCCCTTGATGAGGTCGAGGAAACCGGTGACGTCGTAGATGTCCTCCTGCCTGGAGAACTTGCCGTTCCCGGCGTACGTCAGGATGCTCACGTGGGGTGCCGACCACACGGATCCGTCGCCCGGATCGCTCATCACGTCGTCCAGTTTGGCCACGATCGTGCCGTTCGTTTCGTCGATGACGTGGAAGTGCTCGGGGAAGGCGACGGTGTGCGAACCGGGGAACTGGGCGAGGCTCGGCTCGGCCCACGCCCAGATACCGTCCTTGCCGTTGAGGACACCCGCCATCTGCTCGACATACACGACGTCGTCGGTGAACAGTTCGAGGAAGTCCCGCCAGCTGCCCTCGCCCGAACCGGCTCGGTTCACTGTTGCATGCCAGTTCTGAAACGCATTCTCGAGTTCTTCTCTGCTCCAGTTGGTTTCGTTCATGCCGCATGCTATGCACCGACGTACCGACCTACCCTCCACCATCTCCCGCTCAACGGGAAACCCGCGTTCCGTACCTACGTGAACTATCCTCTCGCTGGCCGGGAAGCACTCTGCCGCAACGCTCGTCGAATTGAGACCGTAGGGACCATGACACAAGCACTCACCCACGAATCCACACGACGCGAGATCGCCACCGACCTCGGGGTACTGCGCTACCACGAAGCGGGCGACGGACCACCGCTGTTGTTGCTCCACGGTTCCGGGCCGGGAGTCACGGGCTGGCGCAACTATCGCGGTGTCCTGGCGGACTTCGCCGAGCACTTCCGCTGCCTCGTGCTGGAGTTTCCGGGCTTCGGTGTCAGCGATCCCGGCGACGGCCATCCGATGGCGATGGCCGGCCGGTCGGTGGGCGTGTTCCTCGACGCGATCGGTGTCGACGGTCCGGTCGACATGATCGGCAACTCGATGGGTGGCATCGTCGCTGCCACCGTGGCCATCAACGCGCCACAGCGAGTGAACAAGCTCGTCACCATCGGCGGAATCGGGAAGAACACTTTCGCACCCAGCCCCGGCGAGGGAATTCGGCTGCTGATGGAGTTCACCGACAATCCGACCCGCGAGGGACTGGTCCGCTGGTTGCACTCGATGGTGTACGACCCGTCCGTTGTCACCGAGGAACTGATCGAGGAACGCTGGGCACTCGCAACCGAGCCGACGACACTCGAGATCGCTTCCCGGATGTACAGCAGCGCAGCATTTGCCGCCAACACTGCCGCCGCAAAAGCCTCCGGCGCGACCCCGTACTGGGCACAACTGAGCAAGATCACGGCCCCCACCCTGCTGACCTGGGGCCGTGACGATCGGGTCAGCCCGGTCGACATGGCGATGCTGCCGATGCGTGACATCCCGAACGCGGAACTGCACGTGTTCCCGAACTGCGGTCACTGGACGATGATCGAAGCAAAGGAGGCATGGACCGCTGCCGTACTTGCGTTCCTGCTCCGCAAGGACGATATCTGACCACGTTCTACCGAACGCAGCGAAGGTCTCTCGCGAAGCGCGAGCAATTGCGCTTCACGAGAGACCTTCTTTCGCCGGTCACGCCTGCCGGCGTGGGAAGCTCCGCTGCTCCTGCCTCCATCGGGTCACGACGGTCGTTCGATCGGTATTCCCATCCGGGTGAGCATGTTTCGCGGATCTGCGGGCGGGTCGAGGTCGAGAAGTTGTTTTCCGCGTCGATGTGCAGCGGCGACGCACAAGTCGTCATCGGAATGGATCCAGAATTCGCCGCGGGCGATCTGCTCGATCATGTGCTCTGC
This sequence comes from Rhodococcus sp. NPDC003382, assembly GCF_053589135.1. NCBI lineage: Bacteria > Bacillati > Actinomycetota > Actinomycetes > Mycobacteriales > Nocardiaceae > Rhodococcus > Rhodococcus sp. NPDC003382. The sequence continues at coordinate 22,629 of NZ_JBSFRH010000040.1, read as the reverse complement.
CGCGACGAGCGGGTCGAGTCCCTTCTCCACATTGTCACGTTGCATCGCCTCGAACACCGCGTTCGCGGTGGCATTCTCCGTTGGTGCGTCGCGCTGCGCCGACAGGAAGATCTCGCTGCGAATCGAGTGCGGGATGACGGCACTGACCTGAATCGGTGCGCCGACAATCGACAAATCCTGATGCAGGCACTCGGTCATCGCCAGCACGGCATGCTTGCTGACGATGTAAGGAGACTGGACGGCAACGGCATTGAGTCCACCCACCGAGGAGAGATTCGCGATGCACGACGGCGTTCCCACTTCGATCATCCGCGGCACGAACGATCGGAGACAGAAGAATACGCCGTCGACGTTGATCTGCATCACCCGACGCCAGCGGTCTCTGTCGATCTCCCACAGGAGCCCCGCCGACTCCACCCCCGCGTTGTTCACGAGCAACTCCACACTGCGGTGGCGCTCGAACACCTCGGCAGCCATCGCCTCCACGGACTCGGGATCGGCGACGTCGACTGCGTACGGTTCCGCCCGACCGCCGGCCGCCACGATGTCGTCGGCCACCTTCACCGCACGCTCGTAGTCGATGTCCGCGACAACCACCGTCATTCCGAGGGATCCGAGATGGCGTGCAAGCCCCTCCCCGATCCCGGCCGCCGCGCCCGTCACCACTGCGACGCCGTGGGAGAACCGTTCGCTCGCCTTGCCTGCCGGCATGGTCACACCACCAGCCCGTCCGCAGCGATGTTCGGATTCGCCCATTCCGGAGGCTGCCGCCGAGGCAATTCGCCTCCTCCGTCCAGGTTCGTCACCGGAATCCCCTGCGACCAGGGGAAGTGCAGGCTGAACGCAACAAGTCCGGTGCGCTCGGCCGCCGGCAGCGTGCACATCTCGAGCACTGTCTGCGCCAGGTACTCCACCGGCTCGGTCTCGTAGCCGTCCGGCAGCAACGACGCCGCGCCCGGAGTCATGATCGCCGTCGAGGGGCCGACCGCGTTGACCGCGATGTTGTCGTCGAGAACCTCTGCGGCCAAGCCCTGCGTGAACCGATGCAGCGCCGCCTTCGCCGACGCATAGATCACATCGCCGGAGGTCTTGTTGTACTCACGGAACGGACGAATCGGCGGAAGGCCGGTGGACGAGCCGATGTTCACGATCCACCCGCCGCCGGCCTTGCGCATGCGGGGAATCACCGCCTGCGACAACAGAAAAGGAACCTTGAGATAGTGCTCGAGAGTGCGGTCGAAGGTGTCCTCACCCATGTCCTCGATGGAGGAGTAATCGGCGAACCCCGCATTGTTGACCAGGATGTCGATTCCGCCGACGGCCTCCACCGCGGCATCGACGAGCCCGGATCGCTGCGCCGGATCCTCCAGATCCGCCGCAATCGGCACGGCTCGGCCGCCTGCGCTCTCGATCAACTGCACCGTCTCGTCCAACGTGCCCTCGAGCACGTGCTCACGTCCGTCCCGAATCGATCGCGACGGCGTCTTCGAGCGGGCCGTGACCACCACGGTGGCACCTTCTGCAGCGAGCCGCTGTGCGATCGCCCGCCCGATCCCCCGGCTGCTCCCGGTCACCAGAGCGGTGCGGCCTGTCAGTCGTTGTGTCATTTCTATCCCCGTATGCCTGGTTGTCCGGGCATTGCATCCCGAGTTGTCGTGGTCGTGTCCTGTCAGGAGGTGCCTGCTCGGCTCGCGGAGCCTGCTCCTCGCACGGCAGGGTCGAGAATCCGGCTGATCAACTGCCACAACTCTTCCCGCGCAGGCCCGGTCAGCGACAGCTGCGGGAACGTGAGGAATCCGTGGAACAACCCGTCGAAGCGGTGCGCGATGACGGGCACCCCGTCCGCGGCGAGTCTCTCCGCATAGGCTTCGCCCTCCGAGCACGGCGGGTCCAGTTCCGCGGTGGCCACCAGCGCGGGGGGCAGCCCCGCCAACGTCGAGGCGCGAGAGGGGACGACGAGGGCGCTGTCGCGGCCGTTCGGCGCGTACTGCTCCCAGTACCAGCGCATCGCCTTTGTTGTGTTGTAGTAGCCGACGCCGTACTTCCGGTACGACTCCGTCTCGAAATCGTCCCCGATCACGGGATACAGCAGGATCTGCGCCGCGATCGACGGGCCGCCACGCTCCCGTGCCGCCACCGAGACGGCTGCCGAGAGATTTCCACCGGCGCTGTCTCCGGCAACCGCGACCCGTGCCGGATCACCCCCGTAGGAGTCAGCGTTCTCCACCGTCCAGCACACCGCCGCGTACACGTCTTCCATCGCCGCAGGTGCCGGATTCTCCGGGGCCAACCGGTAATCCACCGAAACCACGACTGCATCTACTGCCGCCGCCATCGATCGGCAGAACTCGTCGTGGCTGTCGAGGTCACAGAAGACGAATCCGCCGCCGTGCGCGAAGACGATCACGGGGCGCGGCACCGTCCCGTCGCTGTGCGGGACGTACACGCGCAGAGACAGATCACCGCCCGGCCCGTCGATCACCACGTCCCGCGCCATCCGCATATCCGGGGTCCGCGTCAGCGGCGCTCGCCGCGAAACGATGATCTGCCGCAGCTCGGCAGCGGAATACTGCGTTACGTCGGGGAATCCTGCCTCCAAGGTGGAGAGCATCGCCTCGACATCGGGGTGCAGATCGGATCGGCGCACGCCTTTCTCCTTCTGATCGGAAGTGAATCCCCCAGTCGTCATCCGCTCACGCTATGAGGCCGGACACACTCGCACACCACCGTCTCCCGTTCTACGGGAGATCCGCCGAAATACGAAGCGTGGCAGTCGTACCGGAGACCGATCGGCGCGGTGCCGACGGTGGTGGATCTACTCACCCGCTCAGCGGAATCAGCCGTTGCATTCTCCGGAGTCCACGACCGACAGTGCCACCATGACAATCGAACCGACTCTCAGCGCAGCCGAGCAGTGTCTGGCCATCGAGCAGATCAAGCGCACCTTCGCGGCGCGGCTACGGTGCATGGACAACAAGGAATGGCACGTCTATCCGACTCTCCACACGGACGACGTCGTGAGTTCGACGTTCGGCGACCACGATGTCGTAGGCGCCGACGCCGTGACCGCATCCATCAAGCGCGTCCTGGACGGCCGCGTCCCGATCACGTCCGTGCATCACGGCCACACACCCGAAATCGAGCTGACCTCCGACACGACAGCCCGGGGCATCTGGGCGATGGAGGACAAACTGTGGTGGACGAACGGGGATCAGGAGGAGCACCTCCACGGATACGGTCACTATCATGAGGAATACCGCCTGGAGAACGGCAGGTGGCTGATCAGCCGGCGCGCACTGACCCGACTCCGCGTGGACACGACTCCACGATTCTACGAGTGCAGGGAGCCAACATCACAGGGCTGATCTTCCGTTCCGACCACGAAATCGAGCAGTTCACGGACGAGCGGCCGCGCGGCCCCCGACCGCTCGTCCGTGCCGGGAGAACTCACCCTTGGAAGGGAGCCCACGCGATGGGGTCGTCATCGCGCCGGGCGGAATCGTCGAACCGGCACAGGCGACGGGGACGCTCCTTCATCTGCTCGGGCTCCGCGTGATGGACCTCGGCGAGGAGCGTGGCCGGGAAGTAGACGGCCGCAGTGATGCCGGCATTGGTCTCCGACTCGAACGTGGGCCGCAGCCGGACGCTGATGCCGTTTCGGGCGGCGAGACGGCCGACCACGAACAAGCCCATCTGCCGGGGTGCATGAATTTCGGCGCTGTCGCCGGCAGCGAGACGTGTGTTGATCTCGCCGAGGATTTCGGCTGGTGCACCGATGCCACAGTCTGCAATTTCGAGTAGCAGTCCTCCACCGAAGGCCGGTGAGAATTCGAACGTGACGGTGCTGTTCGGCGGCGAGGCCCGCAGCGCATTGTCGACGAGTTCGGCGAGCAGGTGCACGACGTCCGTGACGGCGGTGCCGACGAGGTAACCGTGAGGTGTTCTTCCGATCCGCACACGGTCGTAGTTCTCGACCTGGGACACGGAGGCCCGGAGAACGTCGCCCAGCGGGGTGGCCGCGGTGCGGGTACGGGGCCGGGTGCCGGACAGGACCAGGAGCGAGTCGCCGGTGCGGCGCATTCGCGTGGCGAGGTGGTCGAGGGAGAACAGGCTCCGGAGTCGGGTGGGGTCCTTCTCTTCGTATTCGAGGGAGTCGATGAGCGACAGTTGCTGTTCTACGAGGGTCTTGTTGCGGCGAGCGAGAGTCTCGAGCATCGTCGAAATCTGTCGGCGCAGGTGTGCCTGTTCGCCGGCGAGACGGAGGGCTTCGGAGTTCACGGTGTCGACGGCGCGGGCGAGTTCGCCGACTTCCTCGTCGGTGTGCACCTCGATGGGAGTGAGTTCGACGGTGGTGATGTCGATTCCGTCATTGACTGCGGCGATTGCGGCGGGCAGTTCGTGGTGGGCGGCGGCGAGGGTGCCCTCGCGAAGTCGCCGGATCGGAACGGACAGAGCGCGCGCCACGAGAAGGGCAACGCCGAGGGCGATCACGAGGATCGCGGTGACGAGGATACTGTCGCGCGTCGCGGCGGTCCGCGCGTCGGCGGTGAGCCGGTCCAGCGTCTCGGTGATCTGCGTGTGCGCCTTGCTGTTCATCTCCTGGTACGGAGGGAAAGCCGCCAACATCGCGTTGCTCAACTCCGTCCCCGAATCCCGTGGAGGATCGAAATCGGCAACCAGCGCCCAGCGGACGGCAAGATTCTCGAGCAAGCCGTCGAGTCGGCCTTGATCGAGCGAACTTCCGCGCAGCAGCCCGAGAGTGGCCTCCTCGATGTGCATGGCGTTCTGAGCAGTGAGCCGTGCTGTCTCGGGATCGACGGCGAACAAGCCGAGTGCGTTCGCCTGGTCGAGCATCGTCCGTTGCGCTTTCCAGGCATTGAGCATGTTGGCACCGTCGGTCAGCACCTCTGTGCCCTCGGCCAGATCGAGCAACTCACGAAAAGTCGCCTCGCAGCGGATCAGAAAGTCGATCGTGCGCCGATCGAGTTCCTCGGCCGACGTACCCCCGGTGTGCGTGGTGTCGTGGAGTGTTTGCCCGTCTTGGATCAGGCGGGCAAGGCCCTCGACGATTCGAGGCTCCAGGATTCCGGCAGTGGCGAGTGCCCGGACGTCCGCGGTGGATTGCCTGAACTGTTCCGGCCGAATGATGGCCGGCATGCCGAGGCTCGCCGCAGTCGTCACGGTGACAACGTCATAGGAAAAGTTGAACAGCGCAGGAATAGTAGCGAGCTGTTCGGAGAGTGATTCGAAGCGGCGGGCCTCATCCAGCTGCGTGGAGATCCGTAGCGCGCCGAGAGCGACAGCCGCGAGCAGGGGAACTACGAGAATCGCAGTCAGCTTGTACGACAAGCGCCAGTTTGCGAGCTTCACGGATCTGCGCCCGAATCGCCCCATGGGTCGGTTCCCTTCCTTTCCCGTGTGTATTCCGGAGAGGCCGGTGACTACCGGCCGAATGCGCGGAACCTGCGCAGGTAGGAAACGATGCGACCGACCGGGACGGACCGAGGCCAGTCGTCGGGCCGGAAGTACGCGTCGGAGCCGCCGTCTACGAAGACGACACTTCCGCAGAGGAATTCGGCAGCTTCGGACAGCATGAACACCACCCAGTCGCCGAGCTGCCCGGCGTCGCCGAATCGGCCGACGGGCACCGGGAAGGAACGGATGACCTTGGCCTCGGACGGTGTGGCGAGCTGCTTCTCCAGCAACGGCGTCATGATCGCGCCGGGCGCGAGAGCGTTGAGCCGAATTCCGGCACCCACCCACTCGGGCCGTACAGCGGCGCGTCGCAACCATCGGCTGACGGCGATCTTCGATCCTGCGTAGATGATTCCCGGAGCTCCTCGTCCGAAGATCCGGACCGAACGCACCGCACGCTCCGAGTCGCCGTCGAGGAAGGCCTTGATCGTGCGGCGGGGCACGGCCGGGGTGGTGGTCGTCGAATTGGAGGAGAAGACGACGACCTTGGCGTTACCGGTCGACGCGAGCGCGTCTCGCCACCCCTCCAGGAGATCGACGACACCGAAATAGTTGACCTCTGCGATCAGCCTCGGACGCTCCGGCCCGGGCGCCGGACCGAGACCGGCGGCAAGCACGGCACCGTCCAGCCGATCGCCAGCGGCCGCGAGCACCCCCCGCACCGCCTTCTGCCGTCCGCCGACGGTCGACAGATCGGCGACGACGTCGGCTTCCTGGATGTCGACACCGATGACGGTGTGCCCGGCGGACCGGAGCCGATCCGCAACCGCACGGCCCATTCCCGACGCCGATCCTGTCACCGCATAGATACCCACAGCACCGCCCTTTGCGCGCTCGAAGGGCCACCGTCCCAGGGTGGCCGATACTCGACATTCCGGCCTGACGCCGATCGGACAGCACGGCTCGCTGCGGGATTCCGCAGCGAGCCGTGCTACTGCTGATCAATGCAGCCGCGGCAGATCCGATCCGGCCGGCAGATCGATCCGTGATTCGCTCAGTTCGTGACGCTCCACCGCACGGTCGATGGAGCGACGCAGCGCACTGCAGCCGCGCCGCTGGTCACCGAGCGATTGCGCTGCGTCCCCGATCATCGGACATTCCGATGCCTCTGAGGTCCACTGGATCGAGGTGTGCGCGGCGCTGAACTTCTCGACGAGCACACCACGCCCGCACGTCTCGCAGTTCAGCGGCTGCATCGTCATCCCGGAACCACCGGGTCGATGAATTCCAGAACGTCCGGGTTCGGTTCTCTCAGCATGGTCCAGTAGTCGACCAGGCGCCACGGACACGGCACCACCGCCCGTCCCTGGCTGTTGCGGTAGTAGCCGTTGATCTCCGCGCCGGGATGCACCCACACAGTCTTGTCGAGCGCTTCGTCCACTTTGCGGTTGTAGTCGTCGAGTGCGTCCTGACGCACGTCCATCGCGTCGTGCCCGTTCTCGAGGAGGTACTGCAGGCACTCGATGATGTAGTGGACGTGTTCTTCGCTCAGGATATTGTGTCCCGCACCGTGATTCGGCGCAGAGTTGGGCCCTGCCGTGACGAACAGGTTCGGGAATCCGGAGACCTGGATACCGAGGTAGGCACGCGGATCGTCACCGCCCTTCCACCGGTCGGCGAGGGTGCGACCGTCGCGCCCGGTGATCTCGATCGACGTGGTGAACTCCAGTGCGAATCCGGTCGCCAGGATGACGACGTCGGCGGGCACGAACCGGCCCTCGGTTGTGATGACGCCGTCCGGTGTCACGCGCTCGAACGATGCTCGATGCAATGTCACATGATCCCGGGTGAGTGCCTTGAAGAACCCGGGGTCCTTGACGATCCGCTTACCGTACGGACGGAAGTCCGGGGTCAGCTTCTCGATCAGGTCCGGGCGGTCCGGGAAGCTGTCCTGCAAATAGTTCCGAGCCGTGTTGAGCACCATCTCGTTGGCCGGCGAGGCCGAGAAATGGGTCTGCGCCCATTCGGGATCGATTCGCGGCAGTGTGTACAGATTGTCGGACGCGAACCAGTACGAACGCAGCCGGAACCACTCGTGGTAACGGGGAATGTGGGCGAGGGCCCACTTCTCCTCCTCCGGAACGTCGTTCACGACGGCCTTCTCCGGCACGATCCAGTGCGGTGAGCGGACTACGACGTCGAGCGTCTTCACCCGATCGACGATGTCGGCGACCACCTGCACGGAAGTGCATCCGGTGCCCAGGACCACGACCCGCTTGCCGGTCAGGTCGAGACCCTCGTCCCAGTCGGCGGTGTGGACGACCGTGCCGCCGAACGAATCCAGGCCCTCGACATCGGGGATGTTCGGTGAATTGAGCATGCCCAGCGCGGTCACGACCGCGTTCGCGCGGTGCACCTCACGGGATCCGTCGGGGGACTCGGTGGTCACCTCCCACACGTGCCGGTCGTCGAGCCAACGTGCGGACAGCACCCGGGTCCGGAACGAGATATTCTCGGCGATCCCGTAGGTGTCGACGACACCCTTCAGATACTGCTGGTACTCGGTGCCCGAGGGGTAGTACTTCGACCAGCCGGGGTTCAGCTCGAAGGAGTACGAGTAGTAGTGGCTGGGCGTGTCGACGGCAGCGCCCGGATACGTGTTGCGCGACCAGGTTCCGCCGATCTCGTGCCGTGCCTCGAAGACGCGGTACGTGAAGCCGGCGTCCTGCAGTTTGATCGCGGCGTTGATTCCGACGATCCCGGCACCGATGACGATGACGGAGAAGTCGGAGGGCGGCGTGACCGTCACCGGCACGCGGCGCTCCCCCAGGACGAAGCCGGCCTGCTCGAGCAGGATCGGGACGAATTCGTCGTCGACGCGCTCCGACGTCGCGATCGTCGCCATGCGGAGAAATGTCTCGCGATCGGGAACACCGAGGCGATCGATCATTTCGACGGTGAGCAGTTCGTGCGCACGGGTCCGGATGTCGGCGACGACCTCGGCCGGGTACTGCCCGGGTGGAGCGGTCGGGCGAGTGCCGGTGCGGTAGTGATTGCCGGGTTCGCCGATCGTCAGCCGGGACCCGAATTCGTCGAGGAGGCCGGTATCACCGGTTACGTGTACGAGCGACATGAGCAGCGGCGCCGGATCACATACGTCGATCGCTGCGCGCAACTGTGATTCGCGGCTCTGGGCGTCGACGTCCGCACCGGAGTCGACGGGCACCGTCTCGGTCATGATTGTCCCCTCGTCGATGGATGTGCCGTAGTCATCTCAGGCTTTCTCCGATCCGACGATGTCGAATCCCTTGTAGCCCGCGGCCGCGACCTCGGCACAGATGTTGCAGTAGTTGGCGAAACCGCCGATGTATGGCATGAAGACTCGCGGCTTGCCGGGAATGTTGGCACCCATGTACCACGAGTTCGCGGTCGGGAACAGAGTGCCCGCGGCCTTCTCGTTGCATTCGGCGACCCACTCGTCGACGGCCTGTTCGCCGGCCTCGATCGACCGTGCATTGTGTTCGTCGAGGTGATCGAGGCAGTCGGAAATCCAGTCCACCTGCTGTTCCGCCATCAGCACCATGTTGGCCAGCACGCTCGGGCTGCCCGGACCGACCATGAAGAACATGTTGGGGAAGCCGTGGGACGCGAGTCCCAGGTAGGTACGCGGCCCCGCTGCCCACTCGTCACGCAGAGCGCGGCCGCCGCGCCCGCGAATGTCGATCCGCGACAGCGCACCGGTCATCGCATCGAAGCCGGTCGCGAACACGAGCATGTCCAGCTCGTGGTGTTCCTCGCTCGTTCGCACGCCCGTCTCGGTAACCTCGACGATCGGAGTGCGTCGCAGATTGACCAGGGTCACGTTGTCCCGGTTGTAGGTCTCGAAATACCCGCTGTCCGTGACGATTCTCTTGGTCCCGATGGGATGGTCGGTGGGAATGAGCTGGTCCGCGATCTCCGGATCGTTCACCATCTCGCGAATCTTCGCCTCGACGTATTCGCGTGCGGTGTCGTTCGAAGCCGGATTCACGGTCTGATCGGGAAATGCCTTCGCGAACAGGTATCCACCGCGCTGCCACCACTCGTCGTACACCCGTCGGCGCTCGGCCTCGTCGACTTCCATCGCCCCCTTCGGGTACGGCGTGAAGGGGGTTCCGCCTCCGCTCAGACGCGCGAGCCGGCGACGCTCCGGGTAGGTGGCCTTGACTGCCTCGATCTGCTCGGCGGTCAACGGCCGGTTTCCGGCGGGAATCGAATAGTTCGGGCTGCGCTGGTACACGAAGACGTGTGCCGCTTCCTGGGCGATCAGCGGGATGGACTGCATTCCCGACGATCCGGTTCCGATCACCCCGACTCGCTTGCCGGCGAAATCGACCGGGCTGTGCGGCCATTCGCCGGTGTGGTAGGACTCACCGGTGAACGAGTCCCGGCCCGGGATGTCGGGGCGGTTGGTCGCCGACAGCACACCGGTGGCCATGACGCAGAACCTCGCAGTCACCGAGTGACCCGTGTCCGTGGTGACCGTCCATCGCGCCGTCTCCTCGTCGTACACGGTGGAGGTGACCCGGGTGAGGAACTCGTATGCAGAGCGGAGGTCGTATCGGTCTGCCACGTGCTCGAGGTAGGCGAGGATCTCCGCCTGGGTGGCGAACCGTTCCGTCCAGGTCCACTCCTGCTGGAGCTCCTCGTCGAACGAGTAGGAGTAGTCGACGCTCTCCACGTCGCACCGCGCTCCGGGATAGCGATTGTGGAACCACGTACCCCCCACGCCTGCCGCGGATTCGAAGCCGCGCACGGTCATTCCCCGTGCACGAAGCTTGTGCACCGCGTACAGTCCCGAGATGCCGGCTCCGACGACAACTGCATCGAAATCTGTTCTCTGCATGTCCATTCTGGTCACATCCTTGTCCGGGAGTCCGTGGGTCCGGGCTCACCCAGTTGCGAATCGGTCGACGGGGTCATGCGCTCGCGGCCTCCGCCTGCCGGGCCCACATCCACTCGTGGCCCCAATAGCTGTCCGCGGTGATCTCTTCCGCCGTGTAGTAGGTCTCGTCGACGAGTTTTCCGCCGGTGCCGTACTCGATGTCCCATCCGCCGGGTACCCGGACGTAGAACGAGATCATCTTGTCGTTGGTGTGCCTGCCGAGCGTCGACGAGACCGGGAACTCGTGCGCCTCGACCTGATCGAGGGCACGCCCCACCGCGTCGAGGGAATCCACCTCCACCATGACGTGGATCAGCCCGGGGTCTCGTCCCTCGAGGCTCGGCATGATGGCAAGACTGTGGTGCCGCTGGTTGACGCCGAGGAAACGGATCCGCTGAGGTGGAGTGCCGGGCGGGGAGGGCATGCGGAATGCGCCGCGCGGCAGGAACTCCAGTACCTCGGTATAGAAGCGGAACGACGCGTCGAACATCGTTGTGGGCATCACCACGTGCCCCAGCCCCTGCACTCCGGTGACGAACTTCTGGCCGTAGCGGGTGATCACCGGGCTGTGATCGAGCGCCGGGCCGAAGAAGAACTCCAACGGAGTACCGCCCGGATCCTTCATGAGGATCCCACCTTCGACGCGACGTGCCTCGCACATCTCGAACGGCATCTCGCTGTACTCGCAGCCGGCACTGTCGAGCCGCTCAGCGAGCCGGCGCAGAGACGCGCCGTCCCGGACCTCCCAGCCCACTGCGCTGACGCGATCGACATCGCTGCGTTCTACGGTGATCCGGGACGGTCGCTCGTCCATCCGGAAGTGCAGCGCGTCCTCTTCGACACCGCTACCCGGTGCGAATCCGAGTACGTCGAATCCCAGCTCGCGCCAGCGATCCATGTCGGTGGCCAGCACGCGCACATATCCCAGGCCCTTGATCTCGGTCACAGTGTTCCCTTCCTGTTCACCGGAAACAGCGTCAGATCATCACGCGCAGAGGGCCGTTCGGGACGTCGATACCCAACGAGGCCATGGCCGAGGCGTGGTAGGTCGTGCTGGTCACGTGGATGGCGTGGTGCAGGCCGGCATGCGCGTCCCGCCAGAACCGCTGCAGAGGGTTGTCGACGCGCAGCGCGTTGCCGCCCGTGCGGTCGAAGACTTCGTCGGCCGCACGGACCGCTCGCCATGCCGAGCGCACCTGATTGCGCCGGGAGGAGGCCCGAGTCTCGAAGTCGACTTCCTTACCCGCGTCGACCAGATCCCAGATACGGTCGACGTTCGCGAGCAACTGCTGCCGCGCCGCGTCCAGCTCCGCGGCTGCCTCTCCCAGCGCATGGAGGACGTACGGGTCGTCCTTGATCGCCGTTCCGGCGGCGCCGACCCGTTCACGCTGGTACGCGATTCCGGCGGCCAGGACACCTTCGCAGATGCCGATCGTGGCGGAGGTGATGCCGAGGGGGAACATCGTCGACCACGGCATCCGGTACAGGGTCTCGGTGACTCCGTACTCCTTGGCCGCGGTTCCGTCGATCACGTCCTGCGACTTCATCACCCGATAGTCCGGGATGAAGGCATCCTTCACGACGATGTCCTTGCTGCCCGTTCCACGCAGTCCGATCACATCCCACGAGTCGTCGACGATTTCGTAGTCGGATCGCGGCAGGATCACGTGCAATCCACTGGGCGGCATGATCGGAGCTCCGTCCTGCCCGCCGACCATCGCGCCGAGGAAGATCCAGTCGCAGTGGTCGGTTCCCGACGAGAACTGCCACCGTCCGGTCATGCGGTATCCACCCTCGACCGGGATCGCAATACCGCCCGGCATGTACGGCGACGCCTGCCAGGTGTCCGAGTTCCAGCCGAGCACCTCCTCTTGAACCTTGGGGTCGGCGAACGCCAGCTGCCAGGGATGGACGCCGACGATGCCCCCGACCCAACCCGCAGAACCGTAGATGCTCGCCGTCTTCATGACGGTCTCGGCGAACTCTCGCGGGTGCGCCTCGTAGCCGTCGTACTTCTTGCGCTGCAGCAGCCGGATGATCCCGGCTCGCTTGAGGCTCTTGGCCATGTCGTCGGTCAGCCGGCCGAGTGCGTCGGATTCGTCTGCGGCGGCACGCAGGTCGTCCGCGATCGCGACGATGTTGTCGAGCACTTCGTAGCTCATGGTCGTACTCCTGTGAGGAATCGGATGAAATCGTCGAGTGGGGGACGCGCGCTAGGATCCGGTCGTCCCGGATGCCGCACGGGTTGCCGTCAGGTTCGGCGCGAAGGCACTGCGCCCGGCTGCGAGGTTCTCGTCCACCTCGGCCTGCCAGCTCGCGAGGGCACGTTCCGTGTCGATCTCGTACTCGAACCGGTTGACCATCTCCGGTCGGACATCGGCGGCATCGACGTAGAACTGCTCGTACCAGCGGCGCAATTGGTAGACGGGACCGTCCTCCTCGCACAGCAACGGATTGTCGATGCGGGACTTGTTCTTCCAGATGTGCACGTCCTGCTCGAAACCGATCGCGACGCCCTTCGCGACCGCCTGAGCGATCTGCTCGGCCTGCTCGTCCGGGACTCCGGCGGGCTTCTCCACCATCACCCCGTATTGCAGGCGGAACGACGTCGGCGTTATCGGGTAGTGGCAGTTGATCAAGTAGATGTTCGGCTCGGATTCGGGATCCCGGCCGCCGCTCCACAGCTTGTCGATCATGTAGGACGGACCGTAATACGTTGCATCCGATCGGCTCTCGACACTGTAGTTGGTGGACTGACTCACTCCGACGGCATCGGCCCGCGGCCGCGAGCGCATCACCTGTGTCGCCGTGTGTCCCTCGAACACGTTGCGGAAGTAGGTGGGCATCCCGTAGTGCACGTAGAAGAAGTGCGCCATGTCGACGATGTTGTCCACGATCTCGCGGCAGTGCGAACCGGTGACCTCGATCGAGTTCCACACCCAGTCCGTCCAGCCGGGATCGCCGTAGGTGGGGATCGCGGGGATCGCCACTTCGCCGGACGGCCGGGCCCCTTCGGGGTCGTGCCACACGAAGAGCTGGCCGCTGACCACCGTCGTAGTCCACGCACGCGTCCGGGCGAGGGGAGGAACCCTGCGCGCGTAGGGGATTCCGGAACATTTCCCGTCACCGCGCCAGCGCCAGTCGTGGAACGGGCATGCGATCGAGTTGCCCTTGACGGTGCCCTGAGCCAGGTTGCCACCCATGTGCCGGCAGTACGCGTCGAGGACATTGAGCTGCCCGTCCTCGCCGGCGAACACGACGAGGGAGGTCCCGAATGCGTCCACCTGATGCGGTTCACCGTCGGCGAAGTCGCGCACCAGCCCAAGGCAGTGCCAACCGCGCGCATACCGTGCCGGTGGCATGCCGGTGTCGATGATGCGAATCTGATCCTCGGAATCGGTGGAACTCACTGTGCCTCGCCTCCTGATCGGCTGATCGCGACAACTCGCCCGTGGTATGTGGTCAGCTTGGCAAGCGGGGCTTGCTCTGTGACGCGGGTCTCCCGTACAACGGGAGAGCAGTTCCGGCGGCGTCTCCGCCGGGACGACGGCGTGGATTCGTACACGCCGGCCCCCCGACGCGGCGCGCGTCGGGAGAACGGTCTCGAGTGCATTGATGTCCGAAGCACACCGCAGGTACCGTGATGGGCATCACACCGAGTTCGGGTGTCAGGAGGATGGGTTGAGTACGTCACGCACCGATGGAGTTCCGGTTTCCGTGGTGGACCGGGTGTCACTGGTCCTCGATGCCCTCAGCGCGGGCCCGATGACATTGGCCAAGGTCACGGCACGTACCGGATTACCCAGGTCGTCGGCGCACCGCCTGCTCGAACAACTCGCCAATGCCGGATGGCTTGCCCGCTCGCCCGAGCAGACCTACGAATTGGGTGTCAAGGCCTACGAGATGGGGCAGGCCGCGCTCAATCAGAACCGGCTCCTCCAGCACGCGCGTCCCGTCATGCACGCATTCGCGCAGCGCACCGGGATCACGATTCAGCTCGGCGTCGTCGACCGCGGGGACACCGTCTACCTGACCAAGATCAACGGGCGCGCATCGGGTTCCACCCCGACTGCTGTCGGACAGCGGGTGCCGGCGCACCTCACCGCGCTCGGCAAGGTCGTCATGGCCCACTCTGCGGTCTCCGGGACATCCTCGGCCCGTGGGCTCCACGGCGCCACCGAGAGCAAGCACGGCACCCCTACCGCCTCGAGCCGCTTCGAGGAGGAAATGGCCCTGGTCCGAGACCGTGGCGCCGCGTTCGATCGAGGTGAGGCGTTCCCCGGCATCGCGTGCGTCGGCGTGTCGATCGGCCCGCCGGATCACATGTACGGCAACCTGGCGGCGCTGTCCGTCTGCGCGCCCGTGGGCACGTTCGACCATCAGAAGATGGTCGCTCCCCTGCGTATGGTCGCGGGAGAAATCTGGCAGCGCTGCGTGGCCGCGGACCTCGCGGCCCACTGAGCCCCTTCGTCGAACACCGAGCCGGTTCGTCGAACCTCGCTGTCACCGAACACGTCGGCCGCGGTGTCCCCTGCAGGCACCGCGGCCGATGGACGTTCTCCGATCTCAGGCGGACACCGACATGCCGCGGGCTGTTGCGGCGACGGCGCCACAGAGAGCAGTCACCCCGAACCGGCTACTTCCACGTCGAACGTGTTGCCTCGCAGCAGTATTTACCGCGCGTTCCGTCGGAGTCCGTGGAACTCCGTCACGGACCCTGACGGCGCCTACGCCTCGGAGCGAGCGGGTCGCCCGCTCAACGGTCGGAAGGCTCGGAGACCGCGCGTTGTACGAACTCGACGAGATAGCCGTCCGGATCGCGGACGGATCCGATCACCATGCCGTACGCCTCGAGTCCGGTCGCCGGGGTCACCTCGGTACCGCCGTGCGCACAGGCGTCGGCCATCTGCGCTTCGGTGTCGGTGGTGTTGACGACGATCTTGACGAGCATGTTGCCGTGGTCGGGCGCGGCGTCCGCGCTCCCGTCCGTCGGAAGCACCAGTTCGAGTCCGGCGACACCGGCCCGGACGATCGCGGCACGGAACGCCGGGGTGGTGAGATCCTTGTCGTGCACGAATCCGCAACCCCGAATGTAGAATTCGACGGCGCGATCGAGATCGGCCACCCGCAGCGCGGTGAGCGACATCGTCGTCTGTGGGCTCGCGTCCGGCGTCACCGCGTCTGCGACCCTCCGTTGAAGTCCAACGTCTGTCCGGTGATACCACCGGCCTCGTCGGATGCGAGATAGGCGCAGAACGCCCCGACCTCGATCGGGTCGCCCAATCGGCGGATCGGGATGGTCCGCAGGATCTGCTCGATCATCTCGGGGCTCATCTTGTCCTCGAGGTTCTTCTGGTGGCCGAGCGCCACGATATTGGCGGTCACACCGTACTTGCCGGTCTCGGCGGCGAGATGACGGATGAAGCCTTCGATGCCGCTCTTGCCGGTCGCGTACATCGTCTGGTTTATGTCCTGGCCCGTCCGCGCGGATCCCGACGAGATCTGTACGACCCGCCCCCAGCCGGCGTCGCACATTCCGTCGAGGGCGACCTTGATGCAGTTCATGGACCCGAAGATGTTCAGGTCGATCGGCGCCCGCCATTCTTCGGGCGACAGCTCCCGGAACGGTTTGATCACGCGACCTTCGGCGACACCAGCGTTGTTGACGACGATGTCGACGTGCCCACCCAGTTCCGCTTCCGCGGCGCGCACGTGCTCCAGGGTGGCGTCGAAGTCTGTGACGTCGAACGCCGAGGCGACGGCGACGTTGCCCTCTTCCACGATTGCAGCCGCGACCTTTTCGGCGCGCTCCGCATGCAGATCGTTGACGATGACCGCGGCGCCTTGTCGCGCCAGCACTTTCGAGATTCCTTCACCGACGCTCTGTCCGCCTCCACTGACCAGCGCGATGCGTCCCGCCAAGCTGAACACAGGTACTCCTTCCCGACGCCGCCTGCGCGGCGACTTGTGGTGCAGCCAGTGCACAGCAGCCCGGCAGTTTTTGTCAATCAAAATTGGATCCAAAAAGTGGATCCAATCTGCTACCGTCGCCGCATGACCCAGACCTCTCCCGATGCGGACCTGGGTGCAGGCCCGACGGAACCGCCCGTTCTCACTTCTTTCGCAGACGGCGTCGCCCGCCTCACCCTCAACAATCCACGTCGCAAGAACGCGATCACCCTCGAGATGGCCGCAGAGATCGTCGCCTTCTGCGACCGCGTCGAATCCGACCCGACGATCGGCGTCGCCGTGATCGAGGCCAACGGCAGCTACTTCTGCAGCGGCGCCGACACCCGCGACCTCGCGTCGTCGTCCTCCGATCCTGCTGCCCCCGAGTCGGTTCGCCGCACTTCCGCCGTCTACGGCGCATTCGTGCGCGTCGGTTCGCTTCCTGTGCCGACCATCGCGGTCGTGGTCGGCGGCGCAGTCGGTGCCGGACTGAATCTCGCGATGGCCGCCGACATCATGGTGGTCACCCCGGACACCCTGCTCGACAGCGGCTTCTCCGCCCGCGGGATCCACCCCGGTGGCGGGCACATCTCCCTGCTCGGGCGGGCCCTCGGCTGGTCGGGAGCCATCGCTCTTGCCGCCTGCGGCCGAACGTTGACGGGGACCGAAGCCGTCGCCCGGGGTCTGGCCTACACCGCGGTCGCGGTCGAGGACATTCCCCGAACGGTCGACGAGCTGGTGAGAACAGCCGCTGCCGATCCCGAATTGACCCGCCGCATCATGACCAGCGCACGTCTGGAACTCGGTCCCCCGGCCGTCGGCTGGGCGTCTGCACTCGAAATCGAGCGCGGCGTGCAGATGTGGTCGATGTCGCGGAAAGGCAACGCCGCGTGGTCGTCCCGAGGACCGAATCGCTCATGACCGCTGTGCGTACCGAACATCCCGCTCCCACGGATACCCGACTCGAGGACCTGCGCGCCGACGTGCGCGGCTTCCTCGCCGACGAACTCGACCGCGGCAGTTACGTTCCGGACGTCGACAGCTGGATGACCGGGTTCGACCCCGGTTTCAGCGGCCGCGTGGCCGAGCGAGGCTGGCTCGGCCTGACGGTGCCCACCCGATACGGTGGACGCGGACGCAGCCCCCTCGAACGCTTCGTCGTCAACGAGGAGATGCTCGCTCACGGTGCCCCGGTCGCGGCGCACTGGATCGCCGACCGGCAGATGGCCCCGAGCATCCTCGCGAACGGTTCCGAGGAACAGAAGCAGCGCTATCTTCCCGGAATCTCCGCCGGCACGACCTTCTTCGCGATCGGGATGAGCGAACCGGACGCGGGCTCGGACCTGGCAGCGGTCCGCACGCGCGCTGTCGACAACGGTGATTCGTGGACGATCAGCGGAACCAAGGTGTGGACCACCGGCGCGCATCTCGCGCACGCGATGGTGGTGCTCGCCCGCACCGACGGACAACCCGCCGACCGGCAGAACGGCTTGTCCCAGTTCATCGTCGATCTCCCCCATCCCGACATCGAGATCCGTCCGCTGCGTAGCATCGACGGGCAGCAGCATTTCAACGAGGTCGTCTTCCACGACGCGCGCGTGCCCGCGTCCGCACTGCTCGGGGTCCGTGGCAGCGGCTGGACCCAGGTGATGAGCGAGCTCGCGTTCGAACGCTCGGGACCCGAGCGCTACCTCAGCACGATGCCGCTCCTACGCGCATGGTCCGCGCACCTCGCCGAGGCCGGCGCGACGCCCGGCCAGAGGGAGACCCTGGGCATACTGACGGCGCGTGCTTGGGCCCTGCGGCGAATGTCGCTGCGAGTCGCCGCCGAACTCACCGCGGGACGCAAGCCCGACGTACTCGCAGCGATGGTCAAGGACCTCGGCTCGACGTTCGAAGGCGACCTCGTCGAGGCCGTGCGATCGTCCGGCCGTGTCGGAGCACGCCGCGGCAGTGCAGATCCACTCGCCCGCATGCTGGCCCAAAGTGTCCTGCACACACCGGTGTTCACCCTTCGAGGTGGCACCAACGAGATCCTGCGCGGGATCGTCGCCCGCGGTCTGGGGGTTCGATGAGCGAGTTCACCGCCGAGCTGATCTCGGCCACCACGTCGATGATCGATCGCATCGGCGTCGATCTGCAGACCCCCGCTCGGGGCATGGACAGCGCGATCTGGGCACAGCTCGGTGCCGCCGGCTTCACCACCGTCGGTATCCCCGAAACCGCGGGCGGCGACGGGGCGACACTCGCCGACGTGCTCGCGATCGTGGCGGTCGCAGCGCGACGCGGCGCGCTGACCCCGTTGATCGAACACACGGTCCTGGCCCACTGGCTCGCCGCATCGGCGGGTCACACACCGACCGCGGCAACCGCGTCTGCCGCAGTGGGACATTCGTGCTCGGTCCGTTCCCTCGACGGCGCCACCGTTCTGAACGGCACGGTCACCGACGTCGCCTACGCCGGGGACGCGGACACGCTCGTCGTGCTGCTCCCGCCCGAACCCGGCGCCGAAGGATCGGCCGTCGCGATAGTGGCGATGTCCGGACCCGGCGTCACCGTCACAGCCGAAGTGGATCCGATCGGCGTCTCGATCGGGGACGTCACCTTCGAGGACACGCCCGTCCTGTTCCACGGTGCTGCCCCGGTCTCGCTCGACGAGTTCGTCCGGCGGGGCGCGCTCGCCTATGCGGCCGCCACGGCCGCGGCGGCCGCCGCCGTACACGACCACACGCTGCGCTATGCCTCCGAACGCATCCAGTTCGGGAGGCCCCTCGCAAAGTTCCAGGCGGTTCAGCAACGACTGGCACAGCTCGCTGCTCTGACCACCATGATGGAGATCGCGGTGGACACGGCGACCGCGGCCGACGACACCCCCGAGGACCCGTACGTGGCGACGGCCGCCGCGAAGGTGGTGACGGCGATGTCCGCCCAGCCTGTCGCTTCCGCGGGCCACCAGATCCACGGCGCCATCGGAACCACGTCCGAACACCCGCTCGGCCGGTTCACCACGTCTCTGTGGAGCTGGCGCGACCGCCACGGCTCGGAAGGGTTCTGGGCCGATGCCCTGGCGCGCCGCATCCTCGACGACGGCGCGGACGTCTGGGATGTCGTCGTCGGAACCCGATCGGCGCACGACGAGTCACCGACGACCACGAACAGGAGCCGGCAGTGAGCATTTCCCCACCGGCGGGCGGAACCGCACAACCGACCGCTGCTGACAGCCCCGTCATCGACGGCCGCGCTGCATGGCGTGCAGCGGAGCAGAACACGGGGATCGGCGTCCTGGCCGGTCTGCGGGTTCTCGACCTCAGCCGGGTCCTGGCCGGCCCGTACACAGCCCAGACACTGGCCGACCACGGCGCGGAAGTCATCAAGGTGGAAGCACCCACCGGCGACGAAACACGGGGCTGGGGACCACCTTTCGACGAGGGCGGACAGAGCAGCGCGTACTACGCCGGGCTCAACCACAGCAAGGAGAACATCTGCCTCGACCTGCGCACCACCGCCGGTCGCGACGTGCTGCGCCACCTGCTGGACGGTGCCGACGTGGTGATCGAGAACTTCAAGGCCGGCACCATGGCCCGGTGGGGCTTCGACTACGAGACCGTGCTGACCGAGACCAACCCGCGACTGGTGTACTGCCGGATCACCGGGTTCGGCGTCGACGGGCCGATGGCAGGTCTGCCCGGATACGACGCGGTGCTGCAGTCCTTCGGCGGGTTGATGAGCGTCAACGGCTACCCGGACGGTAACCCGCTGCGTGTCGGCGTCCCCGTCGTCGACATCGTCGCCTCGCACATGGCCGTCAGCGGCATCCTGCTCGCCCTGACCGAACGCGAACGCAGCGGCCGCGGACAACTCGTCGACATCACGCTTCTCGACTCGGTGATCTCTCTCCTGCACCCGCACGCCTCCAACTGGGTCTCCAGCGGGAAGGTGCCGCAGCGCACGGGCGACTATCACCCCACGGTCGTGCCGTACCAGGTGTTCGCGGCCCGCGACGGCGACTTCTTCGTCAGCGCCGCCAACGACCGGCAGTTCCGCTCGTTGGTCGCGGTGCTCGGCGTCCCGGAACTCGCCGACGACCCGCGCTTCCTCTCCAACGGCGCACGTTCCCGGCATCGCGACGAACTCTCCGCCCTGCTCGCCGAACGGATCGTCCGGTGGAACCGCGACGACCTCGCTGCCGAACTCGAACGTGCCGGTGTCGCCGCCAGCCCGGTCAACACGGTGGACCAGGCGCTCACCGCCCCGCAAACCGTTCACCGCGGATTGTTCCTCGACACGGTCGACTATCGTGGCCTGGGCGTACCGATCAAACTCGGCCGCAGCTCGACGCGAACCCCGCGTCGAGCCGTACCGCGCGGAGCCGACACCGAGGCGATCCTCGGTGCGATGGGGTACGGCGTGGACGACGTCGACGCCCTGAGAAGCGACGGTGCGCTCGACAGGGCATGACCGACAGCCACCGGTCCGACAGTGGCGCGAGGAGGGACCGAGGTGAGCCGACACGCTACAGCGGCCGATGGGGATGCCACCGGCTCGCGCGGAGGCGCGTCCGTTCGCGGCGCCGACTGGGTGGCCACCGAGATCGAACGCATGATCATCACCGGCGACCTGCTCCCCGGTCAGCCCATCCGGCAGGAAATGATGGCCGAACGGCTCGGTGTCAGTCGCCTCCCGATCCGGGAGGGACTGCGCGAACTCGCCTCGCAGGGCCTCGTCGAGCACCGCAGGAACGTCGGCTATGCCGTCGTGAGACTCGAGCAGTCGGAGTTCGACCAGATCTACCTGATGCGGCACGCCCTGGAGCGCGAGGTGCTGGCTTCCCTCCCCGCCTTCGACGACTCGGCACTCGCCGAGGTCCGTGGCCTCGGCGACCGCGTCGCCGCCGCGGCGGACCGCAACGACCTCCTGGAAATGCGACTGGCGAACCAGGATTTCCACTTCGCAATGTTCGACCGATCACCGTTGGGTCTGGTGGTGACCGAGATCCGCAGACTGTGGCGCCTGGCCATGCCGTATCACGCGGCCTACCTCTTCGACGCCGAAGTGCGCCGACGGGTCGTGACCGAACACGAAGCCATGATCGACGCGCTCGCCGACCACGACAACGAGCGCCTGATCGCACTGATGAACGAGCACCGACGTGGCGGAGAGGCCGGCACCGGGATGTTGTTGCGCAACACGACCCGCACCGAGTCCTGATACGACCCCGTCACGTTCCCCCACCCGGGCCGAGGTCCGGCCGACCGAGGAGAACCCGACTTGCCTGCCACCGAACCCGACGTCCGGCACGAATCCGTCTGGGACGACGATGTGGAGGTGATCGTGCAGCGCATGGCCGCCTCCGGCGCACGGCCCATGCGAGAGATCGGAGTCGAGGGTGCGAGACGCAACCTCGAGTCGATCGTCCGTCCCGCAGGTCCGGAAATGCGCTCGATCGCCGACACGGGATTCGAAGGCCCCCACGGGACGGTGGCGGTCCGCGTCTACCGTCCCGTGGTCGCGCCCGCAGCCGACGCACCCGCGCTGCTGTGGTTCCACGGCGGTGGCATGATCATGGGCTCGCTGGATTCCTTCGACCGCCTGGCCCGGGACGTCGCGGAAGCCACCGGCGCGGTGATCGCCAACGTCGACTACAGGCTTGCCCCCGAATACACGTACCCCGTCGCCCACGACGAGGCGTACGCGGCGCTGTGTTGGTTCCATGAACAGGCGTCCGTCCTCGGGGTCGACGCCGGCCGCATCGGCGTCGGCGGGGACAGCGCCGGAGGTGGCCTGGCCGCGGCGACAGCACTGCGCGCGCGCAACGAAGACGGGCCGGCGATCGCCCAGCAGGTCATGTTCTACCCGGGTCTGGAGCGCCGCTGCGACCGGCCGTCCATGCGGGAATTCGGAGACAGCCCGTTCCTGACTGCGGCGGACATCGATTGGATGAAGGACCTCTATCTCGGCGACGATCCGGCCACCGACGACGAGTACGGGACACCCGCACTCGCTTCGTCGCTGGCCGGGCTACCGCCGGCGATCATCGCGGTCGGACACGCCGACCCACTGCGCGACGGCGTCGAAGACTACGGAAACCGCCTCCGCGACGCCGGTGTGCCGACGGCGCAGCTGCGGTATCCCGGCGTGGGGCACGGTTTCGCGATGCAGACCGCGACGGTCGCGCGGGCGCGGGCGGCCATGGCCGAGGTGGGCGCCCTGGTGGCTGCACGATTCGCGGTCCACCGCTGAGGGTCGACGCAAACGGATGAGGCGGGGGGGGCCCCGGAGGGGGGGGGCCCCCGCGCCGTTAAGTCACCCCCACCCCCGTGCGCGGCTGTCCAAGACCGACC
>NZ_JBSFRH010000039.1:0-58995 GCF_053589135.1 Rhodococcus sp. NPDC003382 | reverse complement strand
AGGCGATCGAGAGAACTGTGGTTAAGGAACTCGGCAAAATGCCCCCGTAACTTCGGGAGAAGGGGGACCAGCCCCGGTGACGAGTCTTGCACTCCGAGCTGGGGGTGGTCGCAGAGACCAGAGAGAAGCGACTGTTTACTAAAAACACAGGTCCGTGCGAAGTCGTAAGACGATGTATACGGACTGACGCCTGCCCGGTGCTGGAAGGTTAAGAGGACCGGTTAGCGGGGTTCGCCCCGCGAAGCTGAGAATTTAAGCCCCAGTAAACGGCGGTGGTAACTATAACCATCCTAAGGTAGCGAAATTCCTTGTCGGGTAAGTTCCGACCTGCACGAATGGCGTAACGACTTCTCTGCTGTCTCAACCACAGACTCGGCGAAATTGCATTACGAGTAAAGATGCTCGTTACGCGCGGCAGGACGAAAAGACCCCGGGACCTTCACTATAGCTTGGTATTGGTGTTCGGTTCGGTTTGTGTAGGATAGGTGGGAGACTGTGAAGCATTCACGCCAGTGGGTGTGGAGTCGTTGTTGAAATACCACTCTGATCGTATTGGACATCTAACCTCGGACCATGATCTGGTTCAGGGACAGTGCCTGGTGGGTAGTTTAACTGGGGCGGTTGCCTCCCAAAATGTAACGGAGGCGCCCAAAGGTTCCCTCAGCCTGGTTGGCAATCAGGTGTCGAGTGCAAGTGCACAAGGGAGCTTGACTGTGAGACTGACAGGTCGAGCAGGGACGAAAGTCGGGACTAGTGATCCGGCACCGGCATGTGGAAGCGGTGTCGCTCAACGGATAAAAGGTACCCCGGGGATAACAGGCTGATCTTCCCCAAGAGTCCATATCGACGGGATGGTTTGGCACCTCGATGTCGGCTCGTCGCATCCTGGGGCTGGAGTAGGTCCCAAGGGTTGGGCTGTTCGCCCATTAAAGCGGCACGCGAGCTGGGTTTAGAACGTCGTGAGACAGTTCGGTCTCTATCCGCCGCGCGCGTTAGAAACTTGAGGAAGGCTGTCCCTAGTACGAGAGGACCGGGACGGACGAACCTCTGGTGTGCCAGTTGTCCCGCCAGGGGCACTGCTGGTTGGCTACGTTCGGAAGGGATAACCGCTGAAAGCATCTAAGCGGGAAGCCTGTTCCAAGATGAGGTTTCTCACCCCCTCGAGGGGGTAAGGCCCCCGGCAGACCACCGGGTTGATAGGCCGGAACTGGAAGCACAGTAATGTGTGCAGGTGACCGGTACTAATAGGCCGAGGACTTACCACGAAGAAGCTACGCGTCCACTGTGCGGTATCTGAAACAACACCCAATTCGTCAGAATTGGGTGGGCGGAGCCCCTTGATGAAAGGGTCTGCGTTCACTCGATTCGACACGCGAAGCGTGGGTAAAGTTTCATAGAGTTACGGCGGCCATAGCGACAGGGAAACGCCCGGTCCCATTCCGAACCCGGAAGCTAAGCCTGTCTGCGCCGATGGTACTGCACTCGACAGGGTGTGGGAGAGTAGGACACCGCCGAACACCCGTTACCGAAAGGGGACCCACTCACTGGGTCCCCTTTCGTGTTTTTTCGTGAAAGGATTTTTCTGTGTCCGACAACAGCGGTGAGCGTCGATCCTTCCGGGGCGGAGGATCCACCCCGCGGTCGGGACGCGACGACAATCAGGACCGGCGCCGGGACGAGAACCGTTCCGGCCGCAGCGACGATCGCCGGCAGAGCTCGTCGTTCGGCGACCGCCGGCGGGGTCCTTCTTCCGGCGACCGCCGGCAGGGTGAGGGCGAGCGCGGACGGTACGGCCGCAGCGGTGAGGGCCGCCCCTCCTATCGAGGAGACGATGCACGTCAGGGCGGAGACCGTCGTCGCGACGACCGGGGTGATCGCCGTCAGGGCGGAGCCGGAGACAACCGTCAGGGCCGAGGTGGCGACCGTCCGAACCGCTACGGCGACGAGCGTCGTGACGATCGGCGCGGTGGCTTCGGCGACCGGCCCCGGGGTGAACGTTCCGAACAGGGTCGTGGCGACCGGGGTCGCGACGACCGCCGGGGCGGCTACGGCGACCGGCCCCGCGGTGAGCGGCCCGAGCACGCCCGTGGCGATCGCGGACGTGACGAGCGTCGGGGTGGTTACGGCGACGAGCGTCGTGACGACCGGCGCGGCGGCTTCGGTGACCGGCCCCGCGGTGAGCGGCCCGAGCACGCCCGTGGTGAGCGCGGACGCGACGACCGCCGCGGAGGCGACGGACGCGACCGCGGACCCCGCGACGATCGTGGTGCCCGCGACAGCCGAGGTCACGGCCCGGATCGACGCGACGGCGGCGCCCGTCGTCGTGGCGGCGAGGGTGGTTTCGGACCCGGCCGCGGTCGCGAAGGCGTGCCCCCGCAGCGTCGCGATGCCCGACCGGACGAGCCGGATCTGCCGGACGATGTCGAAGCCTCGGAGCTGGATCCGACGATCCGTCGCGACCTGCTGAGCCTGGACAAGTCGAACGCGAACACCGTGGCCCGGCACCTGGTGATGGCAGGCAAGCTCATCGACGACGATCCGCGGCTCGCGCTCGCACATGCCCGGGCGGCACGGCAGCGTGCCGGTCGCATCGCCGTGGTCCGCGAGGCCGCGGGCATCACCGCCTACCACGCCGGTGAATGGGCCGAGGCCCTGTCCGAGCTGCGCGCTGCCCGCCGCATGTCGGGCGGTCCCGGCCTGCTGGCGGTGATGGCCGACTGCGAACGCGGACTCGGCCGGCCGGAGCGTGCCATCGAACTCGGCCGCAGCGAGGAAGCCCGTGCCCTGACCGGGGACGAGGCCAGCGAGCTGCGCATCGTCGTGGCCGGTGCCCGCATGGACCTCGGCCAATACGATCAGGCCGTTGTCACCTTGCAGACTCCGGATCTCGACGAGTCCCGGACCGGGACCGCCGCCGCACGCCTGTTCTACGCCTACGCGGACGCGCTGGTGGCAGCCGGCCGCACGAAGGACGGCGTCAAGTGGTTCCTCAACGCGGCCGCCGCCGACCTCGACGGCGAAACCGACGCCGAGGAGCGGGTGGCGGAACTGACCGGCGAGGATCTGTGACCGATCGAGCATCTGCACCCGCGGACGCCCGGACCGCGGCGGGCTCGTCGACGCTGCGGTCGGCGTACGACGTGCTGCTGCTCGATCTCGACGGCACCGTCTACCGCGGCGCCGATCCCGTCCCCGGGGCTGTGGAGGCGCTGACCGGTGGTGACGACCGGCTGTTCTACGTCACCAACAACGCCAGCCGCCGACCCGCTGACGTCGCCGCACACCTGCGCGACCTGGGCTTTTCCGCCGACGAGTCGACGGTGGTGACCAGTTCGCAGTCCGCCGCACGTCTGCTCGCCGAACGTGTCCCCGCCGGTGCCGCGGTCCTCGTCGTGGGGACCGAGGCGCTGTCCGAGGAGATCACCCACGTCGGCCTGAGACCGGTGCGGTCCGCGGACGAGCGGCCGGTCGCCGTCGTGCAGGGGCATTCCCCGGACACCGGCTGGCCGATCCTCGCCGAGGCGACCCTCGCGATCCGGGCCGGCGCGCTGTGGGTGGCGACGAACGTCGACTCCACGCTGCCGACCGAACGGGGCCTGGTGCTGGGCAACGGGTCGATGGTCGCCGCGGTGCGGTCGGCCACCGGCGCGGAACCGGTGGTGGCGGGCAAGCCCGCCGCGCCGCTGCTCGAGCATGCCATCGCCCGCAGCGCCGCGGGCCGTCCGCTCGTCGTCGGTGACCGGCTGGACACCGACATCGAAGGTGCGGTCGCCGTCGGCGCCGATTCGCTGCTGGTGCTCACCGGGGTGAGCACCGTCGCGGAGCTGCTGCGGGCTCCGGCGCGGCAGCGGCCCACCTATGTCGCGGACTCGCTGAGCTGCCTCGACGTTGAGACCGGGGCGTTGCGCGTCGGCGCCGTCGGGGCGTGGACCGCGACCGTCGACGGCCGAGACCTGCGGCTCGAGGCGGCCGGGCCGGTCGACCCGATGGCGGCGCTGCGGACCGTGCTTCCGGTGGCGTGGGCGAACCCGGACTTCGAACGTGTGGTCGGGGTGAACGACGCGGCCCGCTCCTCGATCGAGGCGTGGAGCGCGGGTGCCTGATCCGGTCGTGCCGCGTGTCCGGTGGGTCGGTGATGCACTAGCGTGGTCAGCGATGAGCACGTCGATTCCACGCCCAGGCCAGCATCTCCCCGGCGCCCAGCCGGGTATCGAACCGGACCGGATCCACGCCGAGGTGGACGGGCTGCTGACCCGTGCCCGGGACGCGGCCGCCGGGGACGGCCACGACCGGGCCGTCGCGATCTCGCGCCAGGCCCAGCTGCTCGAGCAGGCCCACGACGTGCTGGTGCAGGCCCTCGCGACCGTGGACAAGGTCTGACGTGGCACGCCGGGCACGGGTCGATGCGGAACTGGTGCGGCGCGGGCTGGCCCGCTCACGCGAACACGCCAGCGAACTGATCGCGGCGGGCCGGGTGCTGATCGCCGGCACCGTTGCCACCAAACCGGCGACCGCCGTCGAGCCGGGCACACCGCTGCTGGTCACCGAGGTCACCGACGAGGTGTCCTGGGCCTCACGCGGGGCACACAAACTGCTCGGGGCGCTGGAGGCGTTCGCGCCGCAGGGGCTGAAGGTCACCGGACGCCGCTGCCTCGACGCGGGCGCATCCACCGGCGGATTCACCGATGTGCTGCTGCACGAGGGTGCCCGGGAGGTCGCCGCGGTGGACGTCGGATACGGCCAGCTCGTGTGGCGGCTGCAGTCCGACGACCGCGTCCACGTGTTCGATCGAACAAACGTGCGTAATATCGACGCCGAGCAGATCGGCGGCCCGGTCGAGCTGGTGGTGGCGGACCTGTCGTTCATCTCGCTGAAGCTGGTGCTGCCGGCGTTCGTGCGCTGCGTCGCCCCGGGAGCCGACCTGTTGCCGATGGTCAAACCGCAGTTCGAGGTGGGGAAGGAACGCGTGGGCAGTGGCGGTGTCGTACGGGATCCGGCGTTGCGGACCGAAGCGGTGCTCGACGTCGCCCGTGAAGCCCAGATCCTCGGTCTGCGCACGATCGGCGCGGTGGCGAGCCCGCTGCCCGGTCCCTCCGGCAACGTCGAGTACTTCCTGTGGTTGCGGGCCGGTGAGCCCGGCCCCGCGGAACTCGAGCCGTCGGTGATCGAACTCGTCGAACGTGCGGTGCAGGAAGGACCCCAGTGACCACAGCAACCGGTGACACGGCCACCTCGCCGCGCCGGGACATCCTGCTCGTGTCGCATTCCGGGCGCGGCGAGATCGCCGAGACCGCGCAACGCGTCGCGGCGATCTTCGGCGAGGCGGGGATCGGGCTGCGGGTCCTCGCGGAGGAAGCCGACAGCACCGGCCTCGGGGCGCTCGCCGCCCCGGACGGGCAGATCCGCATCGTCGAATCCGGACCGGACGCGGCGGTCGGCTGCGAGATGGTGATCGTGCTCGGCGGGGACGGCAGCTTCCTGCGGGCCGCGGAACTGGCGCAGTGCGCGGCGGTCCCGGTGCTCGGCATCAATCTGGGCCGGATCGGGTTCCTCGCCGAAGCCGAGGCCGAGCACCTCGAGGAGGCGCTCGCGCAGGTTGTGCGCCGCGAGTACCGGATCGAGCACCGCATGACGCTCGACGTGATGATCCGGGTGGACGACGAGATCGTCGATCGTGGGTGGGCGCTGAACGAGGCGAGCGTCGAGAACAAGTCGCGGCTCGGGGTGCTGGAAGTGGTGCTCGAGGTCGACGGACGGCCGGTGTCGTCGTTCGGGTGCGACGGTGTTCTCGTCGCCAGCCCGACCGGTTCGACCGCCTACGCGTTCTCGGCCGGCGGACCGATCGTGTGGCCGGAACTCGAAGCGCTGCTGGTGATTCCGAGCAACGCGCACGCCCTGTTCGCGCGCCCGCTGGTGACGAGCCCCGAGTCGCTCATCGCGGTGGAGACGTTGCGCGGCAGCCACGACGGTCTCGTGTTCTGCGACGGTCGCCGCACCCTGGAACTGCCGGCCGGGGGCCGCGTCGAGGTGGTGCGCGGCAAGCATCCGGTTCGCTGGGTGCGTTTGGACTCGGCGCCGTTCGCGGACCGGATGGTCCGCAAGTTCGAACTTCCGGTGAAGGGCTGGCGAGGAAGGAAACTCTGACGTGCTCGCTGAGATTCGGATCGACAACCTGGGTGTCATCTCCGAGGCGAGCGCCCAGTTCCACGACGGTTTCACGGTGCTGACCGGCGAGACGGGCGCGGGCAAGACGATGGTGGTCACCAGCCTGCACCTGCTGTCCGGCTCCCGCGCCGACCCGGCCCGGGTGCGGGTCGGGGCCGAGCGCGCCGTCGTCGAGGGCCGCTTCGCCGTGGACACCGACGAGACCGCGGGCGCGCTGCCCAGTCACGTCGAACGGGAGATCGCCCGGCTGCTCGAGGCGGCCGGAGCCGAACGGGACGAGGACGGCAGCATCATCGCGGTGCGCACGGTCGGCCGGGACGGGCGTTCCCGCGCCCATCTGGGCGGCCGCAGTGTCCCGGTCGGGGTGCTCGCCGAGTTCACCGACCCGCTGTTGACGGTGCACGGCCAGAACGACCAGCTCCGGCTGCTGCGCCCGGACCAGCAGCGCGCCGCCCTCGACCGATTCGCCGGCAAGGCGGTGCTGCCGCTGCTCGCCGCCTATCAGCAGCACCGGAGCAAGTGGCTGGCCGCGCGCGCCGAGCTGCTCGAGCGCACCGAACGGTCGCGGGAACTCGCGCAGGAGGCGGACCGGCTGCAGTTCGGTCTGGACGAGATCGAGCGGGTCGACCCGCAACCCGGCGAGGACGTCCGGATCGTGGCGGAGGTGCGCCGCCTCGGCGACCTGGATTCGCTGCGGGAGGCCGCGGAGGCCGCACACGCCGTCCTGACCGGCGGCGACGCCGGCGACGGGGACGGGGCGGCGGCCGCCCTGGATCTGCTCGGCGAGGCGCGTGCCCGCGTCGAAGGCGCGGACGATCCGGCCCTGCGCGAGCTGGGTCCGCGCCTGGCCGAGGCGATGGCGGTGGTCACCGACGTCGCCGGCGACCTGTCCGGCTACCTCGCCGACCTGCCGTCGGATCCCGGCGCCCTCGACACCCTGCTCAACCGCCAATCCGAACTCAAGGCCCTGACCCGCAAGTACGCCGCCGACACCGACGGGGTGCTCGCCTGGGCCGAGGAGGCCCGCGCCCGGCTGTCCAAGATCGACGTGTCCGCCGACGCGCTGGCCGAACTCGCCGCGACCGTGGAGTCCGCCGCCGCCGCGACCGCCGAGGCCGCGCAGGCCCTGTCCGCGGCCCGGCACAAGGCCGCGGCCCGGCTCGCGAAGGCCGTCAGCAAGGAACTGTCCGGCCTCGCCATGGGCCGGGCGACCCTGGACGTGCAGGTCCGCGACCGGGAAGCCGCCGAGAAGGACGCGGCGCCGCTGACGATCGGCGACCGGGTTCTGCACGCCGGGGAATCGGGGACCGACGAGGTCGAATTCCGGCTCGCCGCGCACAGCGGCGCCCAGTCGCTGCCGTTGGCGCGCAGCGCATCCGGCGGCGAACTGTCCCGGGTGATGCTCGCGCTCGAGGTGGTGCTCGCCGCCTCCGAACGCGGCGCCACCATGGTGTTCGACGAGGTGGACGCCGGGGTCGGGGGCCGGGCCGCGGTCGAGATCGGGCGGCGGCTGGCCCGGCTGTCGCGCACCCACCAGGTCATCGTCGTCACCCACCTGCCGCAGGTCGCGGCGTTCGCCGACACGCACCTGGTCGTCGACAAGGTCGACGACGCCGGCGGGGTGGTCAGCAGCGGGGTGCGCACCCTCGACGAGACCGAACGGGTCGCCGAGCTGGCGCGGATGCTGGCGGGTCTGGACGACACCGAGACCGGGCGCGCGCACGCCGAGGAACTGCTGGCGATGGCCCACGCCGAACGGCAGAGCTGACCCCGCCACCCCCGGAACGTGCCGAGCGGTCCGTAACCGCGGCTCGCGGGTCCGTTCGGCGCGCCTCCGTTACCGTGCCGCGACCCGGGTTCATCATCGATGCCATGAAGATGCCGGCTCTGCTGTCACGCAATAACGAAACGTTGCCCGGAGTGAGCGGCATTGCCCGGGTCGACAAGAACACCGCGAAGCTGCTGCGCCGGGTCGGTCCCGGCGACATCGTCGTCCTCGACGCGGTCGATCTGGACCGCGTCACCGCCGACGCCCTCGTCGAGGCGGGGGTCACGGCCGTGGTCAACGCGTCGCCGTCGATCACCGGCCGTTACCCGAACCTCGGCCCGGAGGTGCTCGTCGCCAGCGGGGTCGCGCTGGTGGACAACACCGGCACCGAGCTGTTCAAGAAGGTCAAGGACGGCGCGAAGATCCGGCTGTACGAGGGCGGGGTCTACGCCGGGGAACGGCTGCTCATCCAGGGGGAGGAGCAGACCGAGGCGGAGATCTCCGATCGCATGATCGAGGCGAAGACCGGACTCGTCGACCATCTCGAAGCCTTCTCCGGCAACACCATCGAATTCATCCGGTCGGAGAGCCCGCTGCTCATCGACGGCGTCGGGGTGCCCGACATCGACGTGGACCTGCAGGACCGGCACGTCGTGGTCGTCGCGGACGGGCCCGATCACGTGCAGGACCTCAAGGACCTCAAGCCGTTCATCAAGGAGTACTCACCGATCCTCATCGGTGTCGGTGCCGGCGCGGACACCCTCACCAAGGCCGGCTACCGGCCCGATCTCATCGTCGGCGATCCCGAGCAGATCGGCACCGAGACCCTCAAGTCCGGCGCCGAGGTGGTGCTGCCCGCCGACCCGGACGGGCACGCCCCCGGCCTCGAACGCATCCAGGACCTCGGGATCGGCGCGATGACGTTCCCGGCGGCCGGCGCCCCGGCCGATCTGGCGCTGCTGCTCGCCGACCACCACGGTGCCGCGCTGATCGTCACCGTCGGCAGCACCGTCTCTCTCGACGAGTTCTTCGACCAGGGACGCCGCGACACCAACCCGTCGGCGTTCATGACCCGCCTGAAGGTCGGGCCGAAACTGGTCGACGCGAAGGCCGTCGCCACCCTCTACCGCAGCCGGGTCTCCGGCGGCGTGATCGCCCTGCTCGTGTTCGCCGCGCTGATCGCCGTGATCGCCGCGCTCATCGTCTCCAACCTCGGCGGTGAGGTCGTCGACTGGGCGGTGCAGCTGTGGGACGACCTCGTCGAGTGGGTGCGGGGGCTGCGCGCGTGATCTCTCTG
This sequence comes from Rhodococcus sp. NPDC003382, assembly GCF_053589135.1. Lineage (NCBI taxonomy): Bacteria > Bacillati > Actinomycetota > Actinomycetes > Mycobacteriales > Nocardiaceae > Rhodococcus > Rhodococcus sp. NPDC003382. The sequence continues at coordinate 49,765 of NZ_JBSFRH010000039.1, read as the reverse complement.
CGCCAGCACGCCGTGTCCATCGCGGCGATCTTCCTGGCACTGGCGGTGGGGATCGTGCTCGGCTCCGGGCTGCTGTCGAGCAGCCTGGTGTCCGGGCTGCGCGACGACAAGGCCCGGATGCGCGACGAGTTGCAGGCCGAACAGGACCGCAACAGTGTGCTCACCGAGCGGCTCAACGCCGCGGACGGCTTCGACGCCGCGGTCGCCGGGCGGGTCGTGCGCGACACGCTCGCCGGCCGCACGGTGCTGATGGTCGCCGGGCCGGACGCCGACCCGGCCGATCTCGACGCCGTCGTCGCCACCGTGGAGGCCGCCGGGGCGGCCGTCACCGGGAGGGTGTCGCTGACCGAGTCGTTCGTCGACGCGGCCGGTGCGGACCTGCTGCGCACCACCGTCACCAACGTCGTGCCCGCCGGGGTGCAGCTGCAGACCGGCGCCGTGGACCAGGGCAGCCTCGCCGGGGACCTGCTCGGCGCGGTGCTGCTCGTGGACCCGGGCACCGGGCAGCCGCGCAGCACCCCCGAGGAACGGACGCTGGCGCTGACCACGCTGCGCAGCGCCGGCTTCGTGTCCTTCGAGGACGGCACGGTCGAACCGGCCCAGGCGGCGATCGTCGTCACCGGCGACGGCAGCGGCGGGGAAGAGGGCAGCGGCAACCGCGGGGCGCTGCTCGCGCGGTTCGCCGCGATCTTCGACACCCGCGGCGCCGGCACCGTGCTCGCCGGCCGGCCCGGCGCGGCCACCGGCAACGGCCCGCTGGCGGTGGTCCGGGCCGACACGGCGCTGTCGGCGGGCCTGTCCACCGTCGACAACCTCGACCGGGAAGCCGGCCGGATCACCACCGTGCTGGCGTTGCAGGAACAGCTCGCCGGGGGCGCCGGACGCTACGGCACCGGACCCGGCGCGGGTGCTGTCACGGTCGGGTCGGCGGCCCGCTGACCGCGGGCAACCGCCCGGCCGCGGCCCTCGAAATGTGACGTCGGCACGGATGCGTGCGAGTCGTGCACGGTATCGCGCCGGCAGGTGTTACGGTGGGGTTCCGTGGGTCCGCAGGCCCCAGCAGTACCGCCATCAGTCCGAAGTCCTGCACCAGACGTCACGGGAGCTTCTTTGCCACAGTCACGCCACTCGCGTACCGCTACCAAGCACATCTTCGTCAGCGGGGGCGTCGCATCCTCGCTCGGCAAGGGGCTGACCGCATCGAGTCTGGGTGCTCTGCTCACCGCGCGCGGTATGCGCGTGACCATGCAGAAGCTGGACCCGTACCTCAACGTCGACCCCGGCACCATGAACCCGTTCCAGCACGGCGAGGTGTTCGTCACCGAGGACGGCGCCGAAACCGACCTGGACGTCGGGCACTACGAGCGGTTCCTCGACCGCGACCTGTCCGCCGACGCGAACGTCACCACCGGCCAGGTGTACTCGACGGTCATCGCCAAGGAGCGGCGCGGCGAATACCTCGGCGACACCGTGCAGGTGATCCCGCACATCACCGACGAGATCAAGAACCGCATCAAGGCGATGGCGGCCCCCGACGCCGAGGGCAACGTCCCGGACGTGGTGATCACCGAGATCGGCGGCACCGTCGGCGACATCGAATCCCAGCCCTTCCTCGAGGCGGCCCGCCAGGTGCGCCACGACATCGGCCGCGACAACTGCTTCTTCCTGCACGTGAGCCTCGTGCCGTACCTGGGCCCGTCCGGGGAACTGAAGACCAAGCCCACGCAGCATTCGGTGGCGGCGCTGCGCAACATCGGTATCCAGCCCGATGCGCTGATCCTGCGCTGCGACCGGGACGTGCCCGACGCGCTCAAGGCGAAGATCGCCCTGATGTGCGACGTCGACGTCGACGGCTGCATCTCCACCCCGGACGCCCCCTCCATCTACGACATCCCGAAGGTGCTGCACAGCGAGGGCCTCGACGCCTACGTGGTGCGTCAGCTCGGCCTGCCGTTCCGGGACGTGGACTGGACCGTGTGGGGCGACCTGCTCGACCGGGTCCACAACCCCCGCGAAACCGTGAAGGTGGCGCTGGTCGGCAAGTACATCGACCTGCCCGACGCCTACCTGTCGGTCACCGAGGCGCTGCGCGCCGGTGGTTTCGCGCACCGCGCGAAGGTCGAGATCAGCTGGGTCGCCTCGGACGAGTGCGAGACCGAGGCCGGCGCGGAACGTCATCTCGGTGACGTCGACGCCGTGCTGATCCCCGGCGGCTTCGGTATCCGCGGCATCGAGGGCAAGCTCGGCGCGATCCGGTTCGCCCGGACCCGCAAGATCCCGCTGCTCGGCCTGTGCCTGGGCCTGCAGTGCGTCGTGATCGAGGCGGCCCGGTCGGTGGGCATCACCGATGCCTCCAGCACCGAATTCGACCCGGACACCACCCACCCGGTGATCTCCACGATGGCCGACCAGGAACAGATCGTCGCCGGTGAGGCCGACCTGGGCGGCACCATGCGGCTCGGCGCCTACCCCGCGGTGCTCACCAAGGGGTCGGTCGTCGCGAAGGCCTACGGCACCGAGCAGGTCTCCGAACGGCACCGGCACCGCTACGAGGTCAACAACGCCTACCGCGACCGCGTCGCCAAGTCCGGTCTGCAGTTCTCCGGCACCTCCCCGGACGGACGGCTCGTCGAGTTCGTCGAGTACCCCGCCGACGTGCACCCGTACTTCGTTGCGACCCAGGCGCATCCGGAGCTCAAGAGCCGCCCGACCCGCCCGCACCCGCTGTTCTCGGGCCTGATCGCCGCGGCGCTGCGGTACAAGGCCGCCGAACGGCTGCCGGTGGACGTGCACGGCGACGAGAACACCGAGGCTCCCGAGGCCACCGAACCGGCCGCCGCCGAGGTCGACTAGTCCGTGGCGCAGCGACACGAATTCGAGACCCTGTCGTCACGGCGCGTCTACACCGGCGCGATCGTGTCGCTGCGCGTGGACGAGGTGCGGATGCCGGACGGGCACGCCGTGCAGCGGGAAGTCGTCGAACACCACGGGGCCGTCGCGGTCGCCGCGGTCGACGACCGGGACCGCCTCGCGCTGGTGCACCAGTACCGGCATCCGCTCGGCCACCGGCTGTGGGAACTGCCCGCCGGTCTCCTCGACGCCCCCGGTGAATCCCCGCTCGACGCGGCCCGCCGGGAACTGGCCGAGGAGACCGGGTTCGCCGCCCACCGCTGGGACCTGCTCGTCGACATCGCCCTGTCGCCGGGATTCACCGACGAAGCGGTCCGGGTGTTCGCCGCCCGCGACCTGTATCCCGTCGACCGGCCCGATCCCGAACACGAGGAAGCGGACCTCGAACTGCATTTCGTCCCGGTCGACGAGGCCGTGGCGATGGTGCTGCGCGGGGACATCGTCAACGCCACCGCTGTGTCCGGCATCCTCGCGCTGGCCGCGACCCGCAGCGCCGGCCTGCCGCCGCGCTCCCCGGACACCGCATGGCCGGACCGGCCGCAGGCCTTCGCGCGGACCCGCGCCGAGCTCGGGAACTGACCCGGTGCTGTCCCGCCACATCGACGCGTACCTGAACCACCTCACCGTCGAACGCGGCGCCGCAGCGAACACGATCGCCTCCTACCGCCGGGACCTGGCCCGCTACCAGGAGTACCTCACCGACCGCGGCGTCGACGACCTCACCGAGGTCCGCGAGGACCACATCGGCGACTTCGTGATCGTGCTGCAGCGCGGCGACCCGGACCGCAACCGGCCCGCCCTCGCCGCCGGCTCCGCGGCCCGCGCGCTCATCGCGGTCCGCGGGCTGCACCGGTTCACGACCGCCGAGGGGCACACCCCCGTCGACGTGGCGCGGGCCGTGAAACCACCCCCGCCGGGCCGGCGGCTGCCGAAATCGCTGACCGTCGACGAGGTGCTGGCGATCCTCGACGCGACCGGCACCGAATCCGACGGGCCCCGCGGCCTGCGCGACCGGGCGCTGCTCGAACTGCTGTACTCGACCGGCGCCCGCATCTCCGAAGCCGTCGGCCTCGACGTCGACGACATCGACACCGAGGCCCGCTCGGTGCTGCTGCGCGGCAAGGGCGGCCGGCAACGCGTGGTCCCGGTCGGCCGGCCCGCCCTCGCCGCGCTCGACGCCTACCTGGTGCGCGGCCGGCCCGGCCTGTCCCAGGGGCGCACCCCGGCGCTGTTCCTCAACGCCCGCGGCGGCCGCCTGTCCCGGCAGAGCGCCTGGCAGGTCCTGCAGACCGCCGCCGAACGCGCCGGGATCACCGCCGCCGTCTCCCCGCACACCCTGCGGCACTCGTTCGCCACCCACCTGCTCGACGGCGGCGCCGACGTGCGCGTCGTGCAGGAACTGCTCGGTCACGCCTCGGTCACCACCACCCAGATCTACACGCTCGTCACCGTCGGGGCGCTGCGGGAGGTGTGGGCCGGTGCGCATCCGCGGGCCCGCTGAGCACCACGCCCGGGACGCGTGTCCGTCCACGGAACCCGGGGCCGAAGCGGTAGCGTTTGGGCAACAGATCAGTGACGCCGAACAGGGGGAGGACCGGACCGTGGGGACACCACACTCACCCGCAACGGACACGACCTACCCGGCTCCGCCCGCGTCGACCTCGCACGACGCGCGGCCGGTGGCCTCTGCAGCCGACATGGATCTCGGACCGACCGGCCGCCCGCGCCGGCACATCCCGGAACCGCCGCCGCTGGCCGTCCACGGGCCCGCCAAGATCATCGCGATGTGCAACCAGAAGGGCGGGGTCGGCAAGACCACCTCGACCATCAACCTCGGGGCGTCCCTCGCCGAATACGGGCGCCGGGTACTGCTCGTCGACCTGGACCCGCAGGGTGCGCTGTCCGCCGGACTCGGCGTCGCCCACCACGACCTGGACCTGACCGTCCACAACCTGCTCGTCGAACCGCGCGTCGGCGTCGACGAGGTGCTCATGCGCACCCGCGTCGAGGGACTGGACCTGCTGCCCAGCAACATCGACCTGTCCGCCGCCGAGATCCAGCTCGTCTCCGAGGTCGGCCGCGAACAGGCCCTCGGCCGCGCCCTCTACCCGGTGCTCGACCGCTACGACTACGTGCTCGTCGACTGCCAGCCGTCGCTCGGGCTGCTCACCGTCAACGCCCTGGCCTGCGCCGATTCGGTGATCATCCCGATGGAATGCGAGTTCTTCAGCCTGCGCGGGCTGGCCCTGCTCAACGACACCGTCGCCAAGGTCCGCGACCGGCTCAACCCGCGGCTGACCGTGGGTGGCATCGTGGTCACCATGTTCGACGCCCGCACCCTGCACGCGCGGGAGGTGATGTCCCGCGTCGTGGAGGTCTTCGGCGACCTCGTCTACGACAGCGTCGTCAACCGCACCGTCAAGTTCCCCGAGACCAGCGTCGCCGGCGAACCGATCACCACCTGGGCCCCGAAATCCGGTGGCGCCGAGTCCTACCGGGCGCTCGCCCGCGAAGTCATTCACCGCTCCGGCCGCTGATCCGTGCCCGACGACATCCTGCTGCCCGACGCCACCCCCGTCGACGAACCCGACACCGGCGGATTCCGGGTCCGGCTCCGCAACTTCGAGGGCCCCTTCGATCTGCTGCTCAACCTCATCTCGCAACGCCGCCTCGACGTCACCGAGGTCGCGTTGCACGAGGTCACCGACGAATTCATCGCCTACACCCGCACCCTCGGCCCGGAGGCGGGACTCGACCAGACCACCGAATTCCTCGTCGTCGCCGCGACCCTGCTCGACCTGAAGGCCGCGCGGCTGCTGCCGTCCGGGGAGGTCGAGGACCCCGAGGACCTGGCGCTGCTCGAGGCCCGCGACCTGCTGTTCGCGCGGCTGCTGCAATACCGCGCCTACAAGCAGGTCGCGGAACTGTTCGCCGCCCTCGAATCCGCCGCGCTGCGCCGCTACCCGCGGGCGGTGTCCCTCGAGGAACGCTACGAGGGACTGCTGCCGGAGGTCACCCTCGGCGTCGATGCCCACATGTTCGCGGAGATCGCCGCCGCCGCGTTCCGCCCCAAACCCCCACCGACGGTCGGGCTCGATCACCTGCACGTGCCGAAGGTGTCGGTGCCCGAGCAGGCCGCGCGGCTGCTCGAGCTGCTGCGCGCCCGCGGCGCCGGCACCTGGACCGGATTCGGGGAGCTGACCGCCGAATGCGAGAGCGGACTGCAGATCGTCGCCCGGTTCCTCGCGCTGCTCGAGCTGTACCGCGAACGCGCCGTCCAGTTCGACCAGCCGGAACCGCTCGGGGAGCTGCTCATCACCTGGACCGGCGAGAACGACGACGCCGCTGTGAATTTCGACGAGGATTACGGATGACCGAGAACCCCGACACGGATATCACCGCCGAACCGAATCTCGATGCGGGACCGAATCTCGACGCCGAACTGCTCGACATGTCCGACGAGGAACTCGCCGCCGCCCTCGAGGCGCTGCTGCTCGTCGTCGACACCCCCGCCTCGAACGAGCAGCTCGCCGCCGCGATCGGTGTCACCGCCACCCGCGTCGAAACCGCGCTGCTGGAGATGGCTGCGCAGCTGACCGCGCGCGGCTCCGGTATCGACCTGCGCTACGCCGGGGACGGCTGGCGGTTCTACACCCGCCGGGACTACGCGCCGTACGTGGAGAAGCTCCTGCAGGGCGGGGCCCGCACCAAACTGACCCGGGCCGCGCTGGAAACCCTCGCCGTCGTCGCCTACCGGCAGCCGGTGACCCGCAGCCGCGTCAGCGCGGTGCGCGGCGTCAACGTCGACGGGGTGATGCGCACCCTGCTCGCCCGCGACCTGATCGCCGAGGCCGGCACCGACCCGGAGACCGGCGGCACCCTCTACGTCACCACCGAGCTGTTCCTGGAGCGCCTCGGGGTGGCGTCCCTGCAGGATCTGCCGCCCGTCGCGCCGCTGCTCCCGGACGTGGATGTGATCGATGACATCTCCGAGAGCCTCGAGTCGGACCCGCGATTTGCGAGAATGGGAGGGAACTCGCGCACCGAGGACGTCTCGATCGCGGAGTTCGAGCCAGACAACTGACAGGAAAATCTTGAATACACCCGCTCGCCGTGATGGCACACCGGACCGCAAGAAGAACACCTCCCGCTCGGGCAAGACCCCGGCTTCGTCCAGGGCACAGGCCTCGGGCCGGTCGGAGGCCCCGAAGAAGGCGCACCGCAAGGGCAGCACCCCGCAGACCAAGCTGAACAAGCGAGGCCGGCCCGCCGCCCCGAAACCGACCGCCAAGCGTCCCGACCCGATCCCCACCATCAGCAACGCCAAGCCCGCCCGGCACCAGCACAGCTCCGCCGCGCCCACCCAGCTTCCCGCCGGTGAGGGCGTGCGCCTGCAGAAGGTGCTCGCCCAGGCCGGGGTCGCCTCCCGCCGCGCCGCCGAGGAACTCATCGCCGCCGGCCGCGTCGAGGTCGACGGCAACATCGTCACCTCGCAGGGGCTGCGCGTCGACCCCGAGAACACCGTCATCCGCGTCGACGGCATCCGCGTCGTCGTCAAGAAGGACCTCGTGCACCTGGTCCTGAACAAGCCCCGCGGCTGGCAGTCCACCATGTCCGACGACCTGGGCCGCCCCTGCGTCGGCGACATCGTCTCCGAACGCGTCGCCGCCGGTCAGCGCCTGTTCCACGTCGGCCGGCTCGACGCCGACACCGAGGGCCTGCTGCTGCTCACCAACGACGGCGAACTCGCCCACCGGCTGATGCACCCCTCCTTCGAGGTCACCAAGACCTACCTCGCCACCGTCAAGGGCGTGCTCGCCCGCGGCGTCGGCAAGCAGCTGCGCGCCGGTGTCGAACTCGAGGACGGTCCCGCCAAGGTCGACAGCTTCGCGCTGCTCCAGGTCAACGAGGGCCAGTCCCTGGTCCGGCTGGAGCTGCACGAGGGCCGCAAGCACATCGTGCGCCGCCTGCTCGACGCCGTCGGGCACCCGGTGGTGCGGCTCGTACGCACCGACATCGGCCCCGTCGCGCTCGGCGACCAGCGGCCCGGCACCCTCCGCGTCCTCGGCCGCAAGGAAGTCGGCGGCCTGTACCAGGCGGTGGGCCTGTGACCGCGCTGATCGTCGCGATGGACGGGCCCTCCGGCACCGGCAAGTCCACCGTCTCCAAACGGCTCGCCGAGCACTTGGGCGCCGCCTATCTCGACACCGGCGCGATGTACCGGCTCGCGACGCTGCACGCGCTGCGCCGCGGCACCGACCTGATCGACCCGGACGCCATCGCCGCCGCCACCGCCGATCTGCCCTGGTCGATCGGGACCGACCCGACGGTCGAGGACATCCGTCTCGACGGCCAGGACGTGCGCGACGAGATCCGCGGCGCCGAGGTCACCGCCGCCGTGTCCGCCGTGTCCGCGGTGCCGCAGGTGCGGGAGATGCTCGTGGCCGCGCAACGGCAGATCGGCCGCGCCGCCGAGCGCATCGTCGTCGAAGGCCGCGACATCGGCACCGTCGTGTTCCCGGAAGCGGACGTCAAGATCTATCTGACCGCCTCCGCCGAGGCACGCGCGCACCGGCGCAACGCCCAGAACATCGCGGAAGGTCGCGGCGACGACTACGACGCGGTGCTGGCCGCCGTGCAACGCCGCGACCATCTCGACTCCACCCGGGCGGTGTCCCCGCTGCGCGCGGCCGACGACGCCGTGCACGTGGACACGAGCGACATGAACATCGACGAGGTGATCGCCGCGCTGGTCGCGGTGGTCGCCGAACAGACGGGAGCGGCGCTGTGAGCGACGACACGACCATCGAATTCGCCGGCGACGGCACCTGGTCCGAGGAATCCGACTGGGACATCGAGTTCGGGGAGGGCGGCGACCTCGAGGAGTTCGTGCCGGTTCCCACCGTCGCGGTCGTCGGACGCCCCAACGTCGGCAAGTCCACCCTGGTCAACCGCATCATCGGCCGCCGCGAAGCGGTCGTCGAGGACGTGCCGGGCGTGACCCGCGACCGCGTCTCCTACGAGGCCAGCTGGAACGGCCGGCGGTTCATGGTGCAGGACACCGGCGGGTGGGAACCCGACGCCAAGGGACTGCAACAGTCCGTGGCCCGGCAGGCCGAGGTCGCGATGCGCACCGCCGACGCGATCCTCGTGGTCGTCGACGCCACCGTCGGCGCGACCTCCGTCGACGAGGCCGTCGCGAAGGTGCTGCGCCGCTCCAAGACCCCGGTCATCCTCGTCGCCAACAAGGTCGACGACGACCGCGTCGAAGCCGAGGCGGCCGCGTTGTGGTCGCTCGGCCTCGGCGAGCCGCACACCGTCTCGGCCACCCACGGCCGCGGCACCGGTGACCTGCTCGACGTGCTGCTCGAGGCGCTGCCGGAAACCCCGCGGGAAGGCACCGGCGGCGGCGGGCCGCGGCGCGTCGCGCTGGTCGGCAAGCCGAACGTCGGCAAGTCCAGCCTGATCAACAAGCTGTCCGGGGACGAACGGTCCGTCGTGCACGACGTCGCCGGCACCACCGTCGACCCGGTGGACTCGATCGTCGAACTCGGCGGCAAGCCGTGGCGGTTCGTCGACACCGCCGGCCTGCGCAAGCGCGTCAACAGCGCGTCCGGCGCCGAGTTCTACGCGTCGCTGCGCACGCGCGGCGCGATCGACGCCGCCGAAGTCGCGGTGCTGCTGATCGACGCCTCGCAGCCGATCACCGAGCAGGATCAGCGGGTCATCACGATGGTCGTCGAATCCGGTCGCGCCCTGGTGATCGCGTTCAACAAGTGGGACCTCGTCGACGAGGACCGCCGCTACGAACTGGGCCGCGAGATCGAACGGGACCTGCTGCGGGTGCCGTGGGCGGCGCGGGTGAACATCTCCGCCAAGACCGGCCGGGCCGTGCAGAAGCTGGTGCCGGCGATGGAGACGGCGCTCGAGTCGTGGGACAAGCGCATCTCCACGGGTCGGCTCAACACCTGGCTCAAGGAGGTCGTCGCCGCGACGCCGCCGCCGATGCGCGGCGGCCGGTTGCCGCGGGTGCTGTTCGCCACCCAGGCGGCCACCCGGCCCCCGACGTTCGTGCTGTTCACCACCGGGTTCCTCGAGGCCGGCTACCGCCGGTTCCTCGAGCGCCGGTTGCGGGAGGAGTTCGGCTTCGACGGCAGCCCGGTGCGGATCTCGGTGCGGGTGCGGGAAAAGCGCGTCCGCAAGTAGCTCTCCGCGGCCGAAAAGCCTTTCTGACCAGGCGATTGGTGCTTCGGTCCGTCACTGTTGTAATCTCAACGAGCGCTCGACGAGAGCGCGGACGGGCTGTGGCGCAGCTTGGTAGCGCACTTGACTGGGGGTCAAGTGGTCGCAGGTTCAAATCCTGTCAGCCCGACAGGCAGTAGGGGCAGGCCCCGGATTCTTCCGAGAATCCGGGGCCTGACTCGTTTCCGGGCCCCCGGTTTCTCCGAGCGAATGTACCGCTCGTCTCCTTGGATCGACCGAATGTACCGTTCGCTCGGAAAAAGGGGCGGGACGACCCGGAAAGGGCCGGGGGGAGAGAAGCGCGACCGCTGGACGTCGCACCCGGCCTCGTCGATCATGGGGTGATGTCGACCGTGGGCAGCGATGCCGAAGTGTTCGAGCGTTCCCGGGGACGGCTGGAGGCGATCGCCTACCGGCTGCTGGGATCGGCCGGTGACGCCGAGGACGCGGTCCAGGACACGTATCTGCGCTGGCACGCCGTCGACCACGACCACATCGAGAGCCCCGAGGCGTGGCTGACGAAGGTGCTCACCAACATCTGCCTCAACCAGCTCACCTCCGCGCGGGCCCGGCGGGAAACCTATGTCGGACAGTGGCTTCCGGAGCCGCTGCTCGCCGGCGACCGGATGCTCGGCCCCGCCGACAGTACCGAGCAGAAGGACACCGTGTCCATGGCGATGCTCACGCTGCTCGAACGGCTCTCCCCGAACGAACGCGTCGTGTACGTGCTGCGCGAGGCGTTCGGGTTCCCGCACCGCGAGATCGCCGGCATCCTCGGGCTCACCGAATCGAACTGCCAGCAGATCCATCGTCGCGCCCGGCAGCACATCGCCGCCGACCGGGTCCGCGCCGACGTGGACGCGGCCGCTGCCTCGAAGCTCACCGAACAGTTCGTCGCCGCGGCCCTGAGCGGCGACACCCAGCCGCTGGTCGCGATGCTCACCGCCGATGCCGTCAGCGTCGCCGACGGCGGCGGCCGCGTTCCGGCCCGCCGGGGCCCGGTCACCGGTGCGGTCGCGATCGCCAAGTACCTGCGCGGGCTGTTCCACCCGACCGAAGCCAAACGCGCCGTCATCGGCGGCAGCCCGGCGGTGTACGCCGCCGCCGTCAACGGCGGGCCCGCCGTGCTCGTCGAGGTGGACGGCCGCGTGGTCGGGGTCTTCTGCCTCGACGTGACCGACGGGCAGGTCGCCGGCCTGACCATCCAGGTCAATCCCGACAAGCTCGACCGGATCACCCGGAGCTGGGCGGAGACCGGCCCGCACGAGCCGCTCATCGCTCGATGGTGATGCAGATCACACTTCGATCTGTCAGGGATCGTGCCCCTATCCGGTTCAGGAGGTGAACCCCATCGGAAGGAGCACGTCATGAAGCACCGCATCGTCGTCCTCGGAGCCGGATACGCCGGAGCCAACGCCGCCGGCCGCCTCGCCCGGCGGCTCGACCACGACGACGTCGACATCACCCTGGTCAACGCCGACCCCGACTTCGTCGAACGCGTGCGCATGCACCAGCTCGCCAGCGGACAGGACCTGCCGCGGCGAGTACTCGACGACATCGTCGGGCGCCACGGCGTCCGCGTCCTGACCGCGCGCGTCACCGCCCTCGACGTGGACCGCCGCACCGTCGACCTGACCGGCCCCGACGGAGCCGCGACCCTCACCTACGACAGCCTCGTCTACGCCCTCGGCAGCGCGGTCGCCGATCACGGCGTCCCCGGCGCCGCCGAGCATTCCCACAACGTCGCGGGCAAGGGGGCGGCACTGCGCCTGCGGGCACGACTTGCCGACCTGCACCCCGGCGCGCGGGTCCTCGTCGTCGGCGGCGGCCTGACCGCCATCGAAACCGCCACCGAGATCGCCGAATCCCACCGCGACCTCGCCGTCGCACTCGTCGCCCGCGAGCGTGTCGGAGGCTGGCTGAGCGACAAGGCGCAACGCCACCTGCGCGCGGCTCTCGACCGGCTCGGCATCACCGTCCACGAGCGCACCGACGTCACCCGCGTCGACGCACACGAAATCGCCGTCCGCACAGCGGATTCCGGGGCAGAAGACACGATCCCGGCCGACGTGACGGTGTGGACGGCGGGATTCGCGGTCCACCCGATCGCCGCCGCCACCACCCTGACGGTGTCCGACACGGGCCGGATCGTGGTGGACCGCACGATGCGCTCGGTGTCGCATCCGGACGTCTGTGCCATCGGTGACGCAGCGCTCGCCGAGGGGGCCGGGGGCAAGCCCCTGCGCATGTCCTGCGCGTCGGGAATCCCGATGGCGTGGGCGGCCGCGGACGCACTGGCCGCCCGCCTGACCGGCCGCGTGGTCCCCGAAACCACCATCGGCTACACGGTGCAGTGCATCAGCCTGGGCCGGCGCGACGGAATCATCCAGCGGGTGACCCCGGACGACCGAGCGACGTCCACCGCCGTCACCGGCCGGGCCGGAGCCTGGATCAAGGAGTTCGTGTGCGCGGGCGCCGCCTGGAGCGTGGCGCACCCGCTCGTGCTGCCGCGCCACCGTCGCCTCGTTCCTGCCCGCTCGACCGCGGAGATCGCCGCCGGCTGAGGGGATTCCCGCCCGCGAGCCGGTGACGGCGAGAACAATCGGATGACGTCACGAACCGACGCACGTCGATCAGGAGGTCGTTCGATGGGTACCCAGCTCAATCCGTATCTCAGCTTCCGCGACAACGCCAGGCAGGCGATGGAGTTCTACCGAGACGTCTTCGGTGGCGAACTGACCGTGAGCACGTTCGGCGACTTCCACGCCAGTGACCTGCCGGAGGAGCAGGAGAAGGTGATGCACGCGCAGCTGGTCGCCCCCCACGGCCTGGTGCTGATGGGGGCCGACACCCCGAACGCGATGGAACTGAAGGAGGGGAGCAACTTCTCGATCTCCCTCAGCGGAGACGACGAGGGAGAACTGCGCGGCTACTGGGACAAGTTGTCCGACGGCGGCACCGTCGCGATGCCCCTGGCCAAGGCGCCGTGGGGGGACACCTTCGGCATGTGCACGGACCGGTTCGGTATTCCGTGGATGGTGAACATCGCCGGGAACCCCCAGTAGCGCACGCTACTTCACGGGCACCGCGCGAGCGTTATTTCTCGAGTTCCGCGAGCGCGGCGATCACGTACGACTCGATGGCCTCGGTGGTGATCCCGAGGCCACCGAGCAGTTCGGAGGTCGGGCTCTCGGGAGCGAGCAGGGCGAGCAGCAGATGCTCGGTGCCGACGTAGTTGTGACCCAGGCGCAGCGCCTCCCGCACGGTGAGCTCGAGAATCTTCTTCGATGCCCCGTCGTAGGGGATCAGGGTGGGGGGCTCGGTGTCGGGATCGCCGGCGGGCACCGTCGCCTCGGCAGCGGCCCTGATCGCCGCGGCGTCGGCGCCCTGCTCGGCGAGGGCGCGCATCGCGAGGCTGTCGGGGTCCGTGGTCAGACCGAGCAGCAGGTGCGCGGCCCCGATCTCCGTCAGGTGTGCGGCGCGCGCCTCCTCCTGGGACCGCACGATCGCCGTGCGGGCACGCGGGGTGAACCGGGCGAACATGTTCGCATCGGCCTTGGGGGTGAAGCGCTGCTGCGCGGCCTGCTTGGTCACGCCCATGCAACGTCCGATCTCGGTCCAGGAGGCGCCGCTGCGGCGGGCCTGGTCCACGAAGTGGCCGATCAGATGGTCGGCGATCTCGCTCATGTGTTCCGCGGCCAGCACGGCGGCGGTGAGTTGATCCAGGGGCTGATCCGGGTAGCCGGTGCGGATGCCGTCGATGAGGTCGTCCAGTCGAGGTGTCGTCATGCGTCAACGATAGGTTGACGCCACAGACTGGTCAAGGACTCGTTGACGCCAGTCGAATGCCACGACGATCGGGCCGAACCCATCGGATCCCTGCCCCGCGCGCGGCACAATCGTCCAGTGGCCCACCGAAAACCGCCCCTCGATCCCGTCGTTCGTCGCCTCCCGCCACCCCCGCCGCGCGCGGCGCAGCGCACCGGACCCGAGCCCTTCCCGCGGCACCGGCTGCTCCCGCTGAGCGGCCACGCGCCGGAGGACGTCGTCGTCGACGCGCAGGGCCGACTGCTGTGCGGCGTCGACGACGGACGCATCCTGCGCATCGACCCCGAGACCGGCGCCGTGAAGACGCTGGCGACCACCGGTGGCCGGCCGCTCGGCCTCGAGGCCTGCGCCGACGGCACCGTGCTGGTCTGCGACGCCTACCGGGGCCTGCTCCGGCTCGACCCCGAAGCCGGTGTGCTCACCACGGTCGTGGACTCCGTCGGCGGCGAGCCCCTGCGCTTCTGCTCGAACGCCACCGCCGCCCGCGACGGCACCGTCTGGTTCACGCAGTCGAGCACCCGCCACGATCTCGACCGCTACGTCGGCGCCGTGCTCGAGCACCGCGGCAGTGGCCGGGTGCTGCGCCGCGACCCCGACGGCACCCTCCACGTCGTGCTCGACGGCCTGCACTTCCCGAACGGCATCACCCTCACCGAGGACGAGACCGCGGTGCTGTTCGTCGAGACCGACGGATATCGCCTCACCCGCGTCCCGGTCGAGGACCCGCACGTGCCCGAGGTTCTGCTCGACAACCTGCCGGGCATGCCGGACAACGTCTCCCGAGCGCGCGGCGGCCGGCTGTGGATCGCGATGGTCACGCCCCGGAATCGGCTGCTGGACCGTCTCGGGGCCACCCCGCCGTGGCTGCGGAAACTGCTCTGGCGCTTGCCGACCCGGCTGCTGACCATGCCCGGCCGCACCACCTGGGTGCTGTGCGTGGGGGAGGACGGGCGCATCCTGCACGACCTGCAGGCCGACGACGTCGACTTCCACATGGTCACCGGGGTCGCCGAACACGACGGGCGGCTGTATCTGGGCAGCCTGGAGCAACCCGGGATCCTCGTCCTCGACCTGCCCTGACCGCCGCCGCGCGCGGGTCCGGGAGGGGGCCGGCCGAGGATGAATCCGGACGCTACGGAACCGAAGAATAAACCGAATCCGTGGGAGTGCCCCCGTGTTCGATGCCGACCCGTCGGGGGAGACCGACGGGTCAGCCGGTGTTCTTCGTGGCCGTCAGATAGGCCTCCGTGCTGGTCAGCTCCGACAGCTCGTCCGGGAGCGACGGCATCCGAATGCGATAGGCCGCGACGAGGTCCGCGATGCTCGACGTCCGCACGTCCCACGCGTGGGCGCCGAGCCATTGCGCCGGATCGACCCGGGCATCGTCGTAGAACAGCCGTGTCACGTCGAAGTTGCCGAAGAACGACTTGCCTCCGAAGTACTTGTCCCGCACGGCGGCGAACCGCGCGAAACCGTGGCTCGTGCCGAATCCGTCGAGAGCGAGTCGGCTACCGGCAGTGGACAACGCATCGATGCGCTCGAAGAGAGCGTCGTGCGCGGGCCCCGGCAGATACGGCAGCAACCCCTCCGCCGACCACGCGGTCGGGTGCTCCCGGACGAAGCCGGCCTCGGCGAGGGCGGCAGGCCAGTCGTCGCGGAGATCGACCGCGACCGACCGCCGATCCGAAGTCGGTTGCGCGCCCTGCGAATCGAGCACGCCGGACTTGAACTCGAGCACCGACGCCTGGTCGATCTCGAACACGACCGTCCCGGACGGCCACGCGAGGCGGTAGGCGCGGTCGTCGAGTCCGGCGGCCACGATGACCACCTGCCGCACCCCGTCCGCGGTCGCCGTCGTGAAGAAGTCGTCGAAGAACTTCGTGCGCAGACCCATGAAACGCGGGAAGAAGAACGGGAGCTTCTCCAGCGCGGAAGGGTCACTCAGCAAGGCGACGAACTGAGGATCGTTCGCAGCCTCGACGAACCAGCGGGCGAACGGATCGGAGATCAACGCGTCGGGACGTTCGGATTCGAGCGCCCGGAAGGTCGCCACCGCAAGCGCTGTGCGGCCCACGCTGCTCACGATGTCCCAGGTGTCCCTGTCTTCTCGCATCTGTATCACCCCTCGATCCGGGCAGTCCGGGTGTTGCGCGCGGCGCCGGTTCAGAAGTCGTCGAACCGCGGGACCTGCGGTGACATGTCACGGTCGCGATCCGACTGCCCCTGGTCGTGCGAGCGCTGTCGTTCCCTGTCATCGTCGCGGTCGCAGTCGCCCAAGCCCAACTGCAAATCCAACTGTCCGGGATTCTGCTCCCCCAGGCAGGGGTCGCTGGGGTCGCAGTCGCAGGCTTGCCACACGCTCTCGATCGTCCTGTCCGGGACTGCGGTGGCGACAGCGGGCGTTGCGGCGAGGCCGAGGGGAAGTGCCACCGACATCGTGGCTACGGCGGCCCAGCGAAGAATGCGACGTGAATGTGTGGGCGGTGTCGATTTCATTGGTGAAACTCCGATCTGCACTCGGCCATGGACTCGCGCGGCGAGGACCCGTGCAGGCGGCCGTGACCGATACGGTGTGCGGCTCGGGCCCGCGACTGCGGGCCGGGCCGGATCGACCATCGATCCGATTTCGAGAGTTGCAACTTGTATCCACAACAGGCCGAGAGCGATCGGCATTCCCGCTGTCGGCCTGCAAAATTCACTCGTGATGCCTCGCGCGGGTCGGTGAGATTTCGGAGCGTACGGAACACAAGAATTGACAGAATTTCCTGGCGTTACGACGGTCTACTCACCCGACATCGACACAACGACCACGCGGCGCGGTCCGATCCGGCAACCTGGACGGGACGGTCCCGGACGGGGACCGTGGAAGACATCGCACCTCGAGCGCAGGACGGTGACCGCCGTGCCGATCGACAACGACGTCTACGACCGGATCGGTGTGGGTTGGTGGGACGAATCCAACCCGCTCAATCTGCTGCAGGGCAGCCTCACCCCGGCGCGGTACGACTACTTCCGCAGCGTCCTCCGCGAACGCGGCTACGCGACCCTCGACGGGCTGCGGGCCCTCGACATCGGAAGCGGCGGAGGATTCCTCGCCGAACGCTTCGCGAAAGCCGGCTGCGCGGTCGTCGGCATCGACCCTTCCACCGTGTCGCTCGAGACCGCACAGCGGCACGCCGCGGCGAACGGCCTCACCATCGACTACCGCAGGGGAGTGGGCGAACGCCTGCCCGTACCCGACGCGTCGTTCGACCTCGCCTACTGCTGCGACGTCCTCGAACACGTCGACGACCTCGACGCCGTCCTCGCCGAAACCGCACGCGCGCTCGCGCCCGGCGGTCTGTACTTCTTCGACACCATCAACCGCACGTGGCTCGGCAAACTGGTGGTCATCAAGATCATGCAGGAATGGCGATGGACCCGGATGTTCGACACCCCCATCCACGACTGGTCCATGTTCATCACCCCCGCCGAACTGACCGCCGCGCTCGAGCGCCACGGCCTGCGCCCGGCCGAACTCACCGGCCTCGGGCTGCGCACCCTCGACCCCCGCCGCCTCGTCGACATGCACCGCGCGCGGCAGGGACGCATCACCTACGGCGAATTCAGCCGCCGTCTCAACTTCGGGCGCGTGCCCTACACCGGCGCCAACTACATGGGGTACGCCGTCAAGACCGGCGCGCGCGGCTGACCGGGGGAGGGGAGCGGGGCGGACCCCGGCCTCACTTCGAGGATGCGTCCAGTTCGCGGATCAGCGATGTCGGCGCGGTCACCCGGAACGACATGTCCAGCAGTTCGCCGATCTCGTCCCAGTCCACGTCGTCCCGGTCCAGGTCGTAGCCCACCCAGCCCGACGGCCCGAAGTAGGCGGGCAGGTAGGTGTGCGGTTCCTCGAGCAGTGCGAGGCGTTCCTCGGGTTCCGGCTTGATGATCACCGACCGGGGGAAGGGGGTGCCGCTGGGCTTGTCGGAGCCGCCGTAGACCGCGAACGCCGTCTTCGTGTGGAAGAACGGGCGTCCGTGCGAGATCCTCTCGCCGGCACCGGGAAACGCGAGGGCCAGCGACCGGATGCGCGCCAGCAGGGGATCGGCCTCGTCGAACATGATCGGATGCGGCATGCGGGCAGCGTACCCGCGTGCCGGCATGTCCTTCTGTCTCCCAGAGAAAAATTTCGGACCATACGGAACATATAAATATTCCGAACTACACAGTCGATCGGTCCACCGCGATCCCACCTCCACCACGACCGCGGAAACCTCCGGATCGCGTGCCGACGTCGTACTGTCGAGGGCATGCCGGTGCCCGAACCCCTCGCTCGCGATGCCCTCTCAGAGACCTTCGCCGCATTCGAATCGCGACGTCTCCCTCTCGACGGCCGACGCCACGCCGCCGTGGTCGTCGCCATCCTCGACGACGGAGCAGGCAACGGCGTCATGCCCCTCACCCGCCGGCCGACGCGACTGCGCGCCCACCCCGGACAGTTCGCGCTCCCGGGGGGACGCCTCGACCCCGGCGAAACACCGGAAGAAGCGGCCCTGCGCGAACTGCACGAAGAACTCGGACTGCGGGCCGACCACACCCAGATCGTCGGCCGCCTCGACGACTACATCACCCGATCCGGCTACGTCATGTCCCCGTTCGTCGTGTGGTCGGACGTCCCCGTCGCCGACCTGCAGCCCAGCCCCGACGAGGTCGCCGAACTCTTCGCCGTTACCGCCACCGAGATCGACAGCGAACCCCGGTTCGTCCCCATCCCCGAATCCGACAAGCCCGTCATCCAGTGGCCGTTCCGTGGTCACCTGGTCCACGCACCCACCGCCGCCGTCGTGTACCAGTTCCGGGAGGTCGCGCTGCACGGCCGGCACACCCGCATCGACGATCTGGAACAACCGGTCTTCGCCTGGCGCTGACCCGCCGGACCGGACCCGGAACGTGACTATGGGAGGCTGTCGGAACCCGACCGTCACCACGAACACGAGGCAGGTTCGACGATGAACGACGCCGCGACGACCGCCGGCTCCGCACCGGCCGCGTCCGATCGCATCCTCACCGTCCCGAATCTGCTCAGCTTCGTCCGACTCGTCGGCATCCCGCTGTTCCTCTGGCTGATGCTCGTCCCGCACGCCGACGGGTGGGCACTGGCCGTACTGGCCCTCAGCGGCGCCACCGACTGGGCAGACGGCAAACTCGCCCGGCTGCTCGACCAGACCTCGAGGCTCGGTGCCCTGCTCGACCCGCTCGTCGACCGCCTCTACATCGTCACCACACTCGTCGCCCTGGTCGCCCGGGACATCCTCCCGTGGTGGATCGCCGCGATCCTCATCGGGCGCGAACTGGTCCTCGCCCCGACCCTCGCGGTGTACCGCAGACGCGGTCTGCCCCCGCCCGACGTCCTCTACCTCGGCAAAGGCGCGACCTTCCTGCTGATGTGCGCTCTGCCGCTGCTGCTCCTGGCGCTCGCCGTCCCCGCGACCGCCGACATCGCCGAGCCGCTCGGCTGGGCCGCGCTGATCTGGGGAACGGTCCTGTACGTCTGGACCGGCGCCCTCTACCTGTACCGCGCCGTCGAAACCGCGCGCGTCACACCACCGATCGGCGGCCACCGGGAACCCCGATGAACCAGCACTGGGAACAGATCCGCCGCAACCCGACACCGTCGCTGCTCACCGCCCTGCTCGAGGACCACCTCGATCCCGGATACGCCGCGGCCGCCGAGGACCGCACCACGAAACACACCCGGCCCGCCCGCAAGGGCGTCCTCGCCTGGCTCACCGTCGGTGCCCTCCTCACCGGCCTCACCATCGGCATCGCCTACTCGAACACCACCGAACCCGGGCCCGGCTCCGACCGGACGCAGGCGGAGATCCTCGCCGGCGTCCGCGCAGCCTCCGAACGCGTCGACACCCTCACCGCAACCCGCGACGACCTCACCGCCGACATCGACCGGCGCCGCGAGGAACTGTTCACCGACAACGGCGCCGGAACCGACATCCTCGACGAACTCCGGCGCACCGAGGACGCCGCCGCAGCCACCGAGGTCCACGGTCCCGGCGTGACCGTCACGCTCAGCGACCCGGCGGCGAAACCGAACCTGTCGGACTCCGGGCAACGCGGCAACCCCCGCACCGCCGTCCTGCTCGACCGCGACCTGCAAGCGGTGATCAACGCCCTGTGGGCCGGCGGCGCCGAAGCCGTCGCGGTCGACGACGTGCGCATCGGTCCCGGAGTCACCGTCCGGCAGGCGGGCGGGGCCATGCTGGTCGACAACCGGCCGGTGTTCTCCCCGTACGTCGTGTCGGCCATCGGATCGCCGAGCCGCCTGCAGACCGCGTTCGTCGTCAGCGACGCCTACCTGCGGATGTCCGGCGTCCAGCAGTTGTACGGGGTAGGTTTCACCGTCGCCGAGGCCGACGACCTCACCATGCCGGCCGCGGCCGTGCGCGACATCGAATCTGCACTGGAGGGAGATCGTTGAAACAGAACGGGCTCAGGCACGGCCACGCGCTCTACGCGGTACTGGCCCTCGCGATCGGCATCGCCGCGGGGGTGATCTTCAGCCCACAGGTACCCGACGTCATCCAGCCGTACCTTCCGATCGCGGTCGTCGCCGCCCTGGACACCGTGTTCGGCGGCCTGCGCGCGTACCTCGACGACATCTTCGACGCCCAGACCTTCGTCGTGTCCTTCGTGTTCAACGTGCTCGTCGCGGCCCTGATCGTCTGGCTCGGCGACCAACTCGGCGTCGGCACCCAGCTGTCGACCGCCGTCATCGTCGTCCTCGGCATCCGCATCTTCGGCAACGCGTCCGCGTTGCGCCGCCGCCTGTTCGGAGCGTGATCCGTGGCCGAAGGACGACACGAACTGCACGACCCACCGGAATCGGCCCCGCGCCGCGGCCGCCTGCTCTTCCCGGCCCTGGCCGGGCTGCTGATCGTGCTGCTCGGCGTCGCGATCGCCACCCAGGTCCGCAACACCGAATCCGGTGATGCCCTCGACTCGGCCCGCCCGGCCGACCTGCTCGTGCTGCTCGACAACCTGAACCGCACCGAGGCCGAGCTGCGTCAGGAGATCACCGCGCTCGAATCGACGCTGACCAGCCTGGAGCAGAACGGATCGGAGGCCGCTCTCGACGAGGCCCGCGCGCGGCTCTCGGACCTGGCCATCCAGGTCGGCACGGTCCCGGCCACCGGCCCGGGTGTCGTACTGACCGTGACCGATCCGGTGCGCGGCATCGGCTCGGAGGTCGTCCTCGACATGATCCAGGAGTTGCGTGCGGCCGGAGCGGAAGCCATCCAGATCGCCGGGGCCGGCGGCCCGCCCGTCCGGATCGGCGTGGACTCGTGGGTGACCGGTCCCGGCGGTGCCGTGGTCGTCGACGACGTCCCGCTCGTCGCCCCGTACACGGTCACCGCGATCGGGGACGGACCGACCCTCGCGGCCGCGCTGAACATCCCCGGCGGAGTTGTGGACACTGTCGCGCGGACCGGAGGAACATTGGTGATCGAACAGTCTCCGCAGGTCGACGTGTCCGCCTTGCGGCAGGTCGAAGCCCGCCAATACTCTCAGCCCGGAAACTGAATCAGACGTTCGTGACGAATGTCGTCGCCGAAAGGACCCTGTCGTGAGTGAGTTCGAAACCCCCGCCGATCTGCGTTACACGGCGGAACACGAGTGGGTGCAGCGGACGAGCGCGACCACCGCGCGGATCGGTATCACCGCGTACGCGCAGTCGCAGCTCGGCGACGTCGTGTTCGTGCAGTTGCCGGAGACCGGGACCGAGGTGACCGCCGGTGAATCCTTCGGCGAGGTCGAATCGACGAAGAGCGTCTCGGACGTGTACGCGCCGATCAGCGCGAAAGTGGTTGCGGTCAACACGGATCTGGAGGCGAACCCCGAGCTGGTGAACTCGGCTCCCTACGGCGAAGGGTGGCTCGTCGACGTCGAGGTCGGTAGCGAGGGTGAGCTGGACGCGGCGCTCGGCGAGACGCTGGACGCCGACGCCTACCGCGCTCTCATCGAAAACTGACGGTTCCCGTGCGCGACAACCGCGTCCGCCTACGCCGAGGAGCCGGCTCAGGGTACGGTCGTGTCAGGCGTGTGCCGTTGTCGGGGGCGCGGGTCCGTAGTCGAAAGTGATCGTGGCTGAACGAAACAACGACCGGTCGGGGTGGTTTGCCCGATCGGTCGAACGGATAAGGAGTAACGGTGAGCGAGAACGGCAACGCGGGATACGAGGAAACCCCTGCGGAAACCACTTCGGTGTTTCGCGCCGACTTCCTGAGTGAACTGGAAACCGCCGGCTCGGGGGCGGCGACCTCGGAGGCTCCGGTCTCGGGTGTCGAGGGACTGCCCGCCGGGTCGGCACTGCTTGTCGTCAAGCGTGGACCCAACGCGGGATCGCGTTTCCTGCTGGACCAGCCGACGACGTCCGCGGGACGGCACCCGGACAGCGACATATTCCTCGACGACGTGACCGTCAGCCGTCGGCACGCCGAGTTCCGTCAGGACGAGGGTGAGTTCCAGGTCGTCGACGTGGGAAGCCTCAACGGCACCTACGTCAACCGCGAGCCGGTCGATTCGGCGGTGCTGGCGAACGGCGACGAGGTGCAGATCGGAAAGTTCCGGCTGGTGTTCCTCACCGGTCCGCGAGGAAACCAGGGCGCAGGTAGCTGATGACCGCTGCTGCCCGCCAAACGGCACCGGGCGGAATGTCGATCGGGTCGGTTCTCGATCGGCTCCGCCCGGAGTTTCCGGACGTGACGATCTCGAAGATCAGGTTTCTCGAGGCCGAGGGGCTCATCAGCCCGGAACGCACGCCCTCGGGATATCGACGTTTCTCGATCGAGGACTGCGAGCGACTGCGGTATGTGCTGACCGCGCAGCGGGATCAGTACCTGCCTCTGAAGGTGATCAAGGAACAGCTCGAGGCGATCGACCGAGGTGCCGCAACGGTGGGCGCAGTGGAGTCCCGCCCGAAGCGTCCACGGCCGTTGGCCGTGGCGCCGGGCGAGGTCTCGCCCGAGGTGCTGCGCACCGACCGTGAAGTCCGCATGAGCCGCGACGATCTGTGCGAGCGCGCCGGAATCGACGTGGGCTTCCTGACCGAGCTGGTTCGTGCCGGGCTGATCGTGCCGGGCGCGGCGGGATTCTTCGACGGGGACGCGGTGCTGCTCGCCCGAACCGCCAAGGCCATGTCGGAGTTCGGGCTCGAGGTGCGGCACCTGCGGGCGTTCAAGCTCGCGGCGGACCGGGAAGCGAGCCTGGTCGCGCAGATCGCGGGTCCGATCGCCAAGGGGCGCGACGCGGGAGCGCGGGCGCGAGCCGAGGAGATGGTCCGGGAGTTGGCGGCGCTGTCACTGACGCTGCACACGTGCCTGGTGAAGGCAGCGGTTCACGGCGCACTCGACCGCTGAACCGTTCGTGCACGCCGGCGGTGATCGCGGTGAGAACCCCGACGACCGCCGGCACCTGACGCGCCTGCCGGATCGCACTAGAATTCAGGCAGGATTGCCACGCGGGGTTCGTCCCCGGACGGCCAGCGGGATGGAGGCACCGGCATGAGCGAGATGCGGATAGTGGGCATTCGGGTCGAACAGCCGCAGAACCAGCCGGTCCTGCTGTTGCGAGAGGCCGACGGCGACAGGTATCTGCCGATCTGGATCGGTCAGATGGAGGCGACTGCGATCGCGCTCGAACAGCAGGGCGTCGAACCGGCGCGTCCGCTGACGCACGATCTGATCAAGAACCTTCTGGAAGCATTCGGGCATGTCCTACAGGAGATCCGGATCGTGGACCTGCAGGAGGGGACCTTCTACGCCGACATGATTTTCCAGGGTGGCATGCGCGTGTCGTGCCGCCCTTCGGACGCGGTCGCTGTAGCGTTGCGCGTCGGTGTACCGGTCTTCGTCGAGGAACCGGTGCTGGCGGAGGCCGGTCTCGTCATGCCCGACGAACGGGAGGACGAGGTCGAGAAGTTCAAGGAATTTCTCGAGTCCGTGTCGCCCGACGACTTCAAGGCGACGGACGGCTGAATCGGACGTCATCGGCTGTTCTACCGTGCCTCGATCCCTCCGGGTCGGGGCACGCGGTACGACTCGAAGGTTTTACGACCGGTCGGCGTGTTGCTGCCCTACGCTCGAGACAGAGCGTACGCTGAGTGAATCCGCAATTCGGATCTGCTCGACGGGCCTTGACTAGCACGCGACGATCGGATGGGTGGGGGGGAATCCGCCCGTCCGTTGTTACGGGGCGACGGGTGGGCACGTAAGAGGGAGTCAACACAGTGCGAGATCGGCCGCAGGGACAGGGGCACGGCGATATCGACGAAGGGAACCGCTCGACCTCGATGTCGTCGACGCAACAAACGGACGACATCCAGCCGGGTCTGTTCCCGGACGACTCGGTTCCCGACGAACTCGTCGGTTATCGCGTTCCCATCGCATGCCAGATCGCCGGAATAAGTTACCGCCAGCTCGACTACTGGGCTCGAACGAACCTCGTCGTGCCGTCGATCCGTGGCGCAGCCGGTTCCGGAAGCCAGCGACTGTACTCGTTCAAGGACATCCTGGTCCTCAAGATCGTCAAGCGGTTGCTGGACACGGGCATCTCGCTGCAGAACATCCGCGTCGCGGTCGATCACCTGCGTGAGCGCGGGGTGCGGGACCTGGCGAAGATCACGCTGTTCTCCGACGGCACCACCGTGTACGAATGCACGTCGCCTGAGGAAGTCGTCGATTTACTGCAGGGCGGACAGGGCGTGTTCGGTATCGCGGTCAGCGGTGCGATGCGCGAGCTGACCGGCAGCATCGCGGACTTCCCGGCCGAGCGCGCCGACGGAGGTGCCGCCGAGCAGCGACCCGAGGACGAGCTCGCGTCCCGTCGCCGCAACCGCATCAATCGCCGCATCGGCTAGAGCCGGGGATTTTAGACGTTCATCACACCGCGAAGGCGTCCGTGACCGCGATTGCGGCGATCGCCGTGGACTAGAATCGCCAATGCGTCGCCGCCGCACGGGAGAGTTCCGGATCCGATCCGGGCACCGAAGGAGCAGCACCTCCCCGTCAATCTCTCAGGTACCGAGGACCGTGCGGGCTCCGACGCCTCTGGAAAGCGGTGGGAGCACCCACCCGCCCACGGGGAAAGGGACCGGACGTCCGGTCACCGAATCTCTCAGGCGCTCGCCCGCCGAGCTCGCGACAGAGGGGGAGGGAAGCACGCCGTGCGACCGTGCGCGGACGTGGACCTCCGATCACCCGGGAATCGCACATGACAGATGCCGTCACCTCCACGTTCGCCGACCGTCACGTCGGCCCCGATCAGGCGGCACTGCGCCGCATCCTCGACGTCGTCGGCGTCGACGCACTCGCAGACCTCGCGGCGAAGGCACTGCCGGCCGCGATCCTGGACCCGGCCACCGGAGGGATCGCCGACGGGCTGGACGTGCTGGACGCGCCGCTGTCCGAGCACGAGGTGCTGGCCGCGCTGACCGAGCTCGCAGCGCAGAACACCGTGTCGACCTCGATGATCGGTCAGGGCTACTACGGCACCCTCACGCCGCCGGTGCTGCTGCGCAACATCATCGAGAACCCGGCGTGGTACACGGCGTACACCCCGTACCAGCCGGAGATCAGCCAGGGCCGGCTCGAAGCCCTGCTCAACTTCCAGACGATGGTCTCCGACCTCACCGGCATGGAGGTCGCGAACTCGTCGATGCTCGACGAAGGCACCGCCGCCGCTGAGGCGATGACCCTGCTCCGCCGCGCCAACCGCAAGTCGAAGAGCCCCCGCGTGCTCGTCGACTCCGATCTCTTCACCCAGACCGCGGCCGTCCTCGCCACCCGCGCCGAGCCGCTGGGCATCGAGATCGTCACCGCGAATCTCGTCGACGACGGACTGCCGGAGGGCGACTTCTTCGGGGTCATCCTCCAGATCCCCGGCGCATCCGGACGGGTGTTCGACGCCGCCCCGATCATCGCCGCCGCACACGACCGCGGTGCACTCGTGGCGGTGGGCGCCGACCTGCTGGCCCTGACGTTGATCACCCCGCCTGGCGAGCAGGGCGCGGACGCCTGCTTCGGCACCACCCAGCGCTTCGGTGTGCCCATGGGCTTCGGTGGCCCGCACGCCGGCTACCTCGCCGTGAACACGGCGCACACCCGCAACCTTCCGGGCCGCCTGGTCGGCCTGTCCGTCGATGCGGACGGAGATCCCGCCTACCGGCTGGCCCTGCAGACCCGTGAACAGCACATCCGCCGCGAGAAGGCGACGAGCAACATCTGCACCGCGCAGGTTCTGCTGGCGGTCCTGGCCGCGATGTACGCCTCGTACCACGGCGCAGACGGCCTGACCGCGATCGCCCGCCGGGTCGCGGCGCACGCCGAAACCCTCGCCGCCGCGCTGCGCGCCGCCGGCATCGAGATCGTGCACGCCGGGTTCTTCGACACCGTTCTGGCGCGGGTTCCCGGTCGCGCCGCACAGATCGTCACGAACGCTCGCGAGGCGGGCATCAACCTGCGTCTCGTCGACGACGACCACGTCGGCATCTCCTGCGACGAAGCGACCACCAGCGCGCACATCGGCACGGTGCTCGACGCCTTCGGCGCCCCGGACACCGCGCAGAGCGAGGGATCGGCGATCCCGGCCGCACTGGCCCGCACCAGCGCATTCCTGCAGCACGAGTCGTTCACGAAGTACCGCACCGAAACCGCGATGATGCGGTACCTGCGGCGACTGTCCGACAAGGACCTGGCGCTCGACCGGACGATGATCCCGCTCGGCTCGTGCACGATGAAGCTCAACGCCGCCGCCGAGATGGAAGCGATCACCTGGCCGGAGTTCGCCGACCTGCACCCGTTCGCACCCGCGGAGCAGACCGCCGGGATCCGCCGGCTGATCGCGGACCTCGAGGGCTGGCTCGCCGCGATCACCGGTTACGACCGCGTCAGCCTCCAGCCCAACGCCGGCAGCCAGGGCGAATACGCCGGTCTGCTCGCGATCCGGCACTACCACCTCGACCGGGGCGACGACCATCGCGACACGTGCCTCATCCCGTCGAGCGCCCACGGCACCAACGCGGCCTCCGCGGTGATGGCCGGGATGCGGGTCGAGGTCGTTGCGTGCCGTCCGAACGGCGACGTCGATCTCGACGATCTGCGCGCGAAGATCGCCGATCATGCCGAGCGCCTGGCCGCGATCATGATCACCTACCCGTCGACCCACGGTGTGTACGAGCACGAGATCGCCGAGATCTGCGGGGCCGTCCACGACGCGGGCGGTCAGGTGTACATCGACGGGGCGAACCTCAACGCGCTCGTCGGTCTTGCGCGGCCGGGCAAGTTCGGTGGCGACGTGAGCCATCTGAACCTGCACAAGACGTTCTGCATTCCGCACGGCGGCGGCGGGCCGGGCGTGGGACCGATCGGTGTCCGCGAGCACCTCGCGCCCTACCTGCCGGGTCATCCGGAGGCACCCGAGCTCGGGGGCGCCGGACCCGTGTCGGCCGCGCCCTACGGTTCGGCGTCGATCCTGCCGATCACGTGGGCGTACATCAAGCTGATGGGTGCGCAGGGCCTGCGCCGTGCGTCGCTGACAGCCATTGCGTCCGCCAACTACATCGCCCGCCGTCTCGACGAGTACTTCCCGGTGCTGTACACCGGAGAGAACGGCATGGTCGCACACGAGTGCATCCTCGATCTGCGCCAGATCACCAAGGACACCGGCGTCACCGTCGACGATGTCGCGAAGCGGTTGGCGGACTACGGGTTCCACGCGCCCACCATGAGTTTCCCGGTCGCGGGAACGTTGATGGTGGAGCCGACCGAGAGCGAGGATCTGGCCGAACTCGACGCCTTCGTCGACGCGATGATCTCCATCCGCAAGGAGATCGACCGCGTCGGGGCAGGGGAGTGGCCGGTCGACGACAACCCGCTGCGGGGTGCTCCGCACACGGCGGAATGCCTGGTCGGGGAGTGGAACCACCCGTACACGCGGGAGATCGCGGTGTTCCCGCTGGGGAAGTCGCGTGCGAAGGTGTGGCCGTCCGTCCGGCGCATCGACGGGGCACACGGGGACCGTAACCTCGTCTGTTCCTGCCCACCGCTCGAGGCGTACGCCGACTGATCGTCCGATTCGGGGTGCCGGTGAGACCGGCACCCCGAACTTCGATCGAACAATATTCTGCACAGGACGGAACAAATTAAAAAACCGAACACTACCTCACCCAGCACACCGCACGACACCTATTACCTCACGTCCCGCATCAATCACCCATCCACGACCGGACGTGCGAGCATGGGGGCGTGGCGACGCGAGCAGACTCCGAACGGTTGCGGGATCTGGCACGGCTGCGCCGGGTCCGGGACCGCATCGACCGCGAGTACGCCCGGCCGCTGGACGTGGAACAGCTCGCGCGGGACGTGCACATGTCGGCGGGCCATCTGAGCCGGCAGTTCCGTCTGGCCTACGGCGAACCGCCGTACACCTACCTGATGACGCGTCGGATCGAGCGGGCGATGGCGCTGTTGCGACGTGGCGATCTGAGCGTCACCGAGGTGTGTTTCGAGGTCGGGTGTTCGTCCCTCGGGACATTCAGCACGCGATTCACCGAGCTGGTGGGGGTGTCTCCGAGCGTGTACCGCGCGCAGGCGCGCTCGGACGCCGAGATGCCTTCGTGCGTCACGAAACAGGTGACGAGACCGATCAGGATTCGAGAAGCGTCGGCCGCGTCCCGAATCTAGCGTGGTTGCCATGAACCTCACCATCCACAACGCGTTTCTTCCGCACGACGACCGTGACGCCGCCCTCGCGTTCTATCGGGACCTGCTCGGTTTCGAGGTGCGCAAGGAGGTCGGCTACAACGACATGTACTGGATCACTCTCGGGCATCCCGCCCAGCCCGAGACGTCGCTCGTCCTGAATCCGCCCGCCGCGGATCCCGGAATCACCGACGAGGAGCGGCGCGTGATCAGCGAAATGATGGCCAAGGGCACGTTTGCGATGCTCACGCTGGCGACACCCGACCTGGACGCGACCTTCGCGGCGCTCGAAGCCGGTGGTGCGGAGATCGTCCAGGAGCCCATCGAGCAGCCCTACGGGATCCGGGACTGCGCGGTGCGCGACCCCGCGGGAAACATGATCCGCATCAACGAGGTGCGATGACGAGGCCCCGGACGGCAGAGCCGCCGGCGTGGGTGTGTTCTCTCGGGGGAAGCAGCAGCAGGGGAATGCGCGGATCGGGCGCCGGGACAGGTGAATCCGTCCGGGGTTGTCACACCGATCGGCGATACTGCTCCGGCGGGTAACCGGGGTGAGAGCGAACAGAACGGAACGGGGAGATGCGATGGGCACGAGGACCGAGACGGCGACGAGGACGGTGCCCACCGGGGGGCGACACCCGGCCGACAGTCACGACCTGATCCGGGTGCACGGTGCTCGCGAGAACAACCTCCAGAACGTCGATGTCGAGATTCCCAAGCGACGGCTGACGGTCTTCACCGGGGTGTCGGGATCCGGGAAGAGCTCGCTGGTGTTCGCGACGATCGCAGCCGAGTCACAGCGCATGATCAACGAAACGTACAGCGCGTTCGTGCAGGGATTCATGCCGACGCTCGCTCGTCCGGACGTGGATGTGCTCGAGGGCCTGACCACGGCGATCATCGTCGATCAGGAGCGGATGGGCGCGAATCCGCGGTCGACGGTCGGCACCGCAACCGACGCCAACACGCTGTTGCGCATCCTGTTCAGCCGGCTGGGCAAGCCGCACATCGGTTCGCCGCAGGCGTTCTCGTTCAACGTGGCGTCGCTCAGCGGCGCCGGGGCGGTGATGGTCGAGAAGGGCGGCCGGACCGTGAAGGAACGCCGCAGCTTCAGCATCACCGGCGGCATGTGCCCGCGCTGCGAGGGCATGGGCAAGGTCTCCGATTTCGATCTCACCGCGCTGTTCGACGACAGCAAGTCCCTCAACGAGGGTGCGCTGACGATCCCCGGGTACAGCATGGACGGCTGGTACGGCCGGATCTACCGCGGATGCGGATTCTTCGACCCCGACAAGCCGATCTCGAAGTTCACGAAGAAGCAGCTGAACGATCTGCTGTACAAGGAGCCGACGAAGGTCAAGGTCGACGGCATCAACATCACGTTCGAGGGCCTGATCCCGAAGATCCAGAAGTCGTTTCTGTCCAAGGACCGGGAGGCGATGCAGCCGCACATCCGGGCATTCGTGGACCGGGCCGTCACCTTCCAGACGTGTCCCGACTGTGAGGGCACCCGTCTCTCGGCGGAGGCCCGGTCGTCGAAGATCGGCGGCATCAGCATCGCCGACGCCTGCGCGATGCAGATCAGCGACCTCGCCGAATGGGTGCGGGGGCTGGACGAGCCGTCGGTCGCCCCGCTGCTGAAATCGCTGAGCCGGACCCTCGATTCGTTCGTCGACATCGGACTCGGCTATCTGAGCCTCGACCGGCCTGCCGGCACCCTGTCCGGTGGCGAGGCACAGCGCACCAAGCTGATCCGGCATCTCGGGTCGTCGCTCACCGACGTGACCTATGTATTCGACGAGCCGACGATCGGCCTGCACCCGCACGACATCGCGCGGATGAACGAACTGCTGTTGCAGTTGCGCGACAAGGGAAACACGGTGCTCGTCGTCGAGCACAAGCCCGAGGCGATCGCCATCGCCGATCATGTGGTCGACCTCGGCCCGCGCGCCGGGGCCGACGGTGGCGAGATCGTGTTCGAGGGCACGGTCGAGGGGCTGCGGTCGAGCGGGACGCTGACCGGTAAGCATCTGGACGACCGTGCGGCACTGAAGACTTCGGTGCGGACGCCGTCGGGGGCACTCGAGATCCGTGGGGCGGACACCCACAATCTGCAGGACGTCGACGTCGACATTCCGCTCGGGGTGCTCGTCGTCGTGACGGGTGTGGCGGGGTCGGGGAAGAGTTCGCTGATCCACGGGTCGGTCGCGGGCAGGGACGGTGTCGTCGCGATCGATCAGGGGGCGATCAAGGGCTCACGGCGCAGCAATCCGGCGACGTACACGGGTCTGCTGGAACCGATCCGCAAGGCGTTCGCGAAGGCGAACGGGGTCAAACCCGCTCTGTTCAGCGCGAATTCGGAGGGTGCGTGCCCGAACTGCAACGGTGCGGGCGTCGTGTACTCGGACCTGGCGATGATGGCCGGGGTGGCGACGCCGTGCGAGGTGTGCGAGGGCAAGCGATTCCAGGCCGAGGTGCTCGAATACCGGTTCGGCGGTAGGGACATCGACGAGGTCCTCAACATGTCGGTGGCCGAGGCCGAGGAGTTCTTCGGGTCGGGCGAGGCGAAGATCCCGGCGGCGCACCGGATCCTCGCGCGCCTCGCCGACGTGGGGCTCGGCTACATCAAGATCGGGCAGCCGCTCACGACGCTGTCCGGCGGCGAGCGGCAACGTCTCAAGCTGGCCGTCCAGATGGGCGAGAGCGGCGACGTGTACATCCTCGACGAACCGACGACGGGCCTGCATCTCGCCGACGTCGAGAACCTGCTGGCGCTGCTGGACCGGCTCGTGGATGCGGGGAAGTCGGTGATCGTCATCGAGCACCATCAGGCCGTGATGGCGCACGCCGACTGGATCATCGATCTCGGACCCGGTGCCGGCCACGACGGTGGCCGGGTCGTCTACGAGGGCACCCCGGCGGATCTGGTCGCCGCGCGCTCGACGCTGACGGGGGAGCACCTCGCGCAGTACGTCGGGGCCTGACCGCAGGGTCCGGGCACGCAGGGGTCCGGATTCGATCAGGGTTCGGTGACGAGTTCGAGGATCGTGATCTCGGGGGGTGCGGCGACGCGGACGGGTGGCCCCCACGCGCCGGCGCCGCGCGAGGTGTAGAGGGTGGTGTCGTCGAACCGGTCGAGTCCGGTGACGCTCGGGTTGGCCAGGGGCACGAACAGGCCGAGCGGCCACATCTGGCCGCCGTGGGTGTGGCCGGACAGTTGCAGGTCGACGCCGAGTTCGGCGGCGTCGAGTACCTGGCGGGGCTGGTGCGCGGCGAGCAGCACGAACCGGTTCGGGTCGCGGCCGTCGAGGGCCGCCGCGAGGTCGGCTTCGTGCGGGGCAGGGGCCGTCCAGTCGTACACCCCGGCGATGTCGATGCTGTCGGCGCCGCGGGTGAGGGTGACGTGTTCGTTGCGCAGTGTCTGCACGCCCAGGGTTTCCCAGTGGTCGAGCCAGGCCAGGGCGTCGTCGGAGTAGTACTCGTGGTTGCCGCTGACCCCGAACACCCCGAGTGGTGCGTCCAGGTCCCGGAGGGGTTCGAGGTCGGCGGCGACGCGCGCGATGGTGCCGTCGCTGAGGTCGCCGCCGAGCACGATCAGGTCGGGGTTCTCGCCGGCGACGAGGTCGACGACCTTGCGGGTGAAGTCCGCGCCGCGCGCCGGGCCGACGTGCAGGTCGGTGACGAGGGCGACGCGCAGCCCGTCGAATTCGGCGGGCAGGCGCTGGAGCGGTACCCGCACGTGCGCGATGCGGGGGTGGGAGGCTTCGACGGTTCCGTATGCGACGGCGGTGACCGAGGTGAGGGCGGCGACGGCGGTGGCGATGCGCAGGGTGCGGCGTCGGGAGGGGGCGGTGGGTCGTTCGGTGCGTCGCAGGGACCAGGACAGCCGGTTCGCGAGGCGGGTCAGGCCGATCACGACGGCCCAGAGCGTCAGGTACAGCAGGACGGCGAGCCAGGTCCAGCCGAGGTAGCCGAGGGGGCGTGCCCAGGCGGGGTCGAGGGTGGTGCCGACGAGGGAGGCGGTGAGGGTGAGGGCGGCTCCGGCGACGAGGACGGTGGTGGCGGCGATGGCGGCCGGCCCGCGCAGTTCGGGGGCGCGGACGTAGCGGCGGTGCAGCCAGAAGGTGAGGAGGGCGAGGAAGGTTCCTACGACGAGTAGCCGGATCACGGTGTCAGGACATCAGCTTTCGGAGGGTGTCGGACAGGGTGGTGCCGTTGTCCGGGTCGACGGTGACGAAGGTGCCGCCGGTGTCGTCGGCGAGGGTTTCGAGGTCGGTGCCGGTGGTGGCGGTGCTCGCGGTCGTGGTGG
Organism: Rhodococcus sp. NPDC003382; assembly: GCF_053589135.1. Lineage (NCBI taxonomy): Bacteria > Bacillati > Actinomycetota > Actinomycetes > Mycobacteriales > Nocardiaceae > Rhodococcus > Rhodococcus sp. NPDC003382. Next base: position 16,723 of record NZ_JBSFRH010000039.1, on the reverse strand, counting down.
TGTCGGTCGTGGTGGTATCGAGGAGGACGATGTCGATGCGGATGTCCCGGTCGCGGGCCTGGGTTTCGGCGACGAGGTCGAGGAGTTCTTCGCGGGCGGTGTCGTCGGTTGCCGTGTCGTCGATTCCGGTGGTGACGATGAGCAGCGAGTTGGGGCGGCCGGGGCGGTACCCGTTGGCGGCGTCGCGGTAGGCCTCGGTGATCGCGTCGTAGGTGAGCGGCGATCCGGTGTCGGGATCGGACAGCGCGGCGGTGAGCGCCGCGCGCCGGTCGGCGATGAGGGCACCGAGGTCGACGGCGGCCGGATCGGTGGTGTCGTCGCTGTTCGGGGAGAACCGCAGTCCGATCTCGGAGTTGTCGGGTGAGCGGTCCAGGACGGCGGCGAGGGTGGTGGTGACGGTGCCGAGCGGGTCGGATGCGCCGGTGTCGATCAGGAGGACGGTCGTGCGGGTGGGGACCGGGTTGAGCCGGGTGCGCAGGAGGGCGTCGACGGTGGCGGCGTCGGGGGTGGCGAGTGCGGGGCCGAGCGGTTCGAACGGCAGCGGGGCGCCGGTGGGGGTGGGTTGTCCGTCGACGCGGAATCCGGCGTCGGCGAGGACGCGGGCCTGCTCGGGTTGCCGGACGTAGTCGACGAATTCGGCGGCGGCGCGGGAGAGGGTTTCGTCGACCCAGGGGGCGTCGACGATGGCGGCGGGGTAGTCGGCGGTCGGGGCGGGGCCGGCGGGCCGGTAGGTGGTGATGCCGGCGAGGGTGTGGTTCTTCAGCGCCGTGTACAGGTGTTGTTCGACGACGGGGACGGCGTGCACGGCGCCGGTGGCGGTGGGTGCGGTGGCGACGGCGGTGAGCGCGTCGGCGGTGGTGGGGCCGGCGGCGGCGCCGAGCGGGTTGGCGCCGAGCGCGAGTGCGGTGACGGCGGCGACGGCGGGCCGGGACTCGGCCCGGTCGAGGGTGAGGGCACCGGTGCCGGTGCCGGTCACGGCGGCGGCGACGGCCTCGAGGGCGGCGGTGGTCGCGTCGGTGTCGGCGCCGGTGGGGAGGGCGAGGCGCAGGGCACCCCACCTGGGCAGTCCAAGGGTGTCGAGTGCGTCGGGCCGGGCCTGCAGGTCGGGCAGTCGATCCCAGTCGATCCCGGCGGTGGTGAGGGCTTGCGCGAGTTCCGGGGGGACGGCGAGGACGAGGGGGGAGGCGGCGAGGGATTTGGGTTGTCCGGCGACGGCGTCCGCGGCGCGGGTGGTGGCGCGGGTGTCGGCGGGGACCCACAGGGCGGGTTCGGGTCCGAGGGCGGGGTCCCAGCCGCCGGTGGCGAGGGCCGCGGCGGCGGGGGTGCCGGGGGTGGCGGTGACCCGGGCGGTGATGCAGTGGTCGCGGATGACGCGGCGGGTGTCGGCGGTCCACTGTTCGGCCAGGGTGGTGAGGGCGGGGGTGATCGCGGGGTCGGCGCTGACCTGGAGGACGGCGTCGCCTTCGACGCAGGTCTGGGCGGCCTGGATGCCCTGGTCGTCGATGTGGTCGCGGAGCCGGAACCAGCCGATGGTGGCGAGGACGAGCAGCACGATGGTGACGACGGCGATGATCGGGCCTTTGCTGATGCCTCGGACGCCGCCGGAACTGCGATGTCGACTCACGTGTTCGTCCGCCTCGTTTCTTCTCTTTCCGGGCTCCCGCAGTGTACGGAAAACGGGGCGGGGCCCCGGTCCGGGTCGGACGGGGCCCCGCGTCGTGTGCTGCGGATCAGGCGTACTTGGCCTTGTACTCGCGGCGGCGGCGGTGCAGGATCGGCTCGGTGTAGCCGCTGGGCTGCTTGGTGCCTTCGAGGATCAGTTCCTTGGCGGCCTGGAAGGCGATGCTGTCGTCGAAGTTCGGGGCCATCGGGCGGTAGGCGGCGTCGCCGGCGTTCTGCCGGTCGACGACGGGAGCCATCCGCTCGAGGGCGGCGACGACGTCCTCGGCGCTGACGACGTCGTGGCGGATCCAGTTGGCGAGCAGCTGGCTGGAGATGCGCAGGGTGGCGCGGTCCTCCATGAGCGCGACGTCGTGGATATCGGGGACCTTGGAGCAGCCGACGCCCTGGTCGATCCAGCGCACCACGTAGCCGAGGATGGACTGGCAGTTGTTGTCGAGTTCCTCGCGCTTCTCGGCGTCGGACCAGTCGGTGTTCTCGGCGAGCGGGATGGTGAGGATGTCGTCGACGGTGGCGCGGGTCTTGCCCGCGAGCTCGTCCTGGACGGCGAAGACGTCGACCTCGTGGTAGTGGGTGGCGTGCAGGGTGGCGCCGGTGGGCGAGGGCACCCAGGCGGTGTTGGCGCCGGCCTTGGGCTGGCCGATCTTCTGCACGAGCATGTCGTGCATGAGGTCGGTCATGGCCCACATGCCCTTGCCGATCTGCGCCTTGCCCTGCAGTCCGCAGGCGAGGCCGGTGTCGACGTTCCAGTCCTCGTAGGCGAGGATCCACTTCTGCTGCTTCATGGCGGCCTTGCGGACCACGGCGCCGGCTTCCATGGAGGTGTGGATCTCGTCGCCGGTGCGGTCGAGGAAGCCGGTGTTGATGAACGCGACGCGCTCGGAGGCGGCCTCGATGCAGGCGGCGAGGTTGACGGTGGTGCGTCGTTCCTCGTCCATGATGCCGACCTTGAGGGTGTTGCGGGGCAGGCCGAGGACGTCCTCGACGCGGCCGAACAGCTCGGTGGTGAAGGCGGATTCGTCGGGGCCGTGCTGCTTGGGCTTGACGATGTAGATCGAGCCGGTGCGGCTGTTGCCGAGCGGGCCGTGGGCCTCGTCGGTGTGCAGGCCGTGGATGGCGCACAGGGTGGTGATCAGGGCGTCGAGGATGCCTTCGGGGACCTCGTTGCCCTCGCTGTCGAGGACGGCGGGGTTGGTCATGAGGTGACCGACGTTGCGGACGAACAGCAGGGAGCGGCCGTGCAGTTCGAGGTCGCTGCCGTCGAGTGCGGTGTAGACACGGTTGGCGTTGAGGGTGCGGGTGAGGGTCTTGTCGCCCTTGGTGAACGATTCGGACAGGTCGCCGCGGTTGAGGCCGAGCCAGTTGCGGTAGCCGACGACCTTGTCGTCGGCGTCGACGGCGGCGACGGAGTCCTCGAAGTCCATGATGGTGGTGACGGCCGATTCGAGGACGAGATCCTTGATGCCGGCGGTGTCGGTGCTGCCGATCGGGGAGGCCGGGTCGATCTGGATGTCGATGTGCAGGCCGTTGTTGCGCAGCAGGACCGAGGTGGGGGCGGCGGGGTCGCCGAGGTAGCCGACGAGCTTCTCGGGCTGGGCGAGGGTGGTGACGGTGCCGTCGGCGAGGGTGACCTTCAGCGCGCCGTCCTCGATGCGGTAGGCGGTGGTGCCGGTGTGGGAGCCGGTCGCCAGGGGTGCGGCCTTGTCGAGGAAGTCGCGGGCCCAGGCGATGACCTTGTCGCCGCGGACCTTGTTGTAGCCGGTGCCCTTTTCGGCGCCGCCTTCCTCGGAGATGGCGTCGGTGCCGTACAGCGCGTCGTACAGCGAGCCCCAGCGGGCGTTGGCGGCGTTGAGCGCGAAGCGGGCGTTGAGGACCGGCACGACCAGCTGCGGGCCGGCGGTGGTGGCGATCTCGGAGTCGATGTTGGCGGTGGTCACCTCGAACGGGGCGGGCACCGGCACGAGGTAGCCGATCTCCTGCAGGAACGCCTTGTAGGCGGCCGGGTCGTGGGGCTGTCCGGCGCGGTCGCGGTGCCAGGTGTCGATCTTGCCCTGGAGGTCGTCGCGGATGGCGAGCAGTTCCCGGTTGCGGGGCGCGAGGTCGTGGATGACCTTGTCGGCGCCGGCCCAGAACGCGTCCGCGTCGACACCGGACCCGGGGATGGCCTCGTTGTTGACGAAGTCGTAGAGCACCTTGGCGACCTGGAGTCCGCCGACCTGAACGCGTTCTGTCATTGCCTCACTCTTTCCGGTAACTGTGCACCCGGTGCGGTCGGGCCGACCGGTGCCGCACGAAAAACACCAACATGTTACCCGCCGGTAGTTATCTGCGTGTCGGTGAGACACGCCGCCAGCGCGGTGCATCGATTCAGCAGCTCCTGGCGCAGGGCTGCGGCGCGGGTGGTGAGCGCCGACTGCTCGCGGACGTACTGTGCGCGTCCGGCGGCAGTCTCGATCGTGATGGGCGAGTAGCCGTATTCGCTCAGATCATACGGGCTGGCCCTCATGTCCAGTTCGCGTGCCGCCCGGGCGTGCCGGAAGCAGTCCAGGAGCAGGTCCGACTCGACCAGCGGGGACAGTTTGTAGCACCACTTGTACAGGTCCATGCCGGCGTGCAGGCAGCCGGGTTGTTCCCGGTCGATCTGGGTCTGCCGGGTCAGGGTCTCGGCGTTGCGCGGGGCCGCCTCGGGGGTGAAGAACCGGAACGCGTCGTAATGGGTGCAGCGCAACTGCAATGATTCCACCACCGCGTCGGTGCCGTCGTGCCCGAGCCGCAGCGGCACCGCGTTGTGCCGCACCCCGGCGTCGTCCGTGCGGTACACCATCGCCCACTCGTGCAGCCCGAAGCAGCCGAGCTGCGGCGGCCGGGACGCGGTGGCCGCGAGCAGATCCCGCACGAACTCGACCGTGCCGAGCCGGTCGAGCGCCGCGCGCCGGGACACCGTGACCCCGGGCTGCCCGTCGACGACGACGCGTTCGTAGGCGGGATGGTCGCGGTACTCGCGGGTGGCGTCGCCGAGCAGCACCACCCCGAAACCGGGATGCCAACGCCGCAGCTGGTTGGGCCGGTGGTTGTAGTAGGTGAACAGGAAGTCGTGCACCGGATGGGCCTGCCGGGCCGCGCGCCGGCGCAGGTGCCCGGCGAGCAGCTCGTCGGCGGCGGCGCGGTGCCGGTCGCGGCGGGCGGTCCAGTCGGGTTCGGACCGCACCGCCGCGGCCGTGCCGGGGGTTCCGGTGCGGGTGTGGGGGGTCATCGGCGGCTCACGGAGTGCGGTTCCCCGGGGCGGGGTCGGCGATGCGGTGGGTGGCGTCGCGCACGGTTCCGACGAATTCCTCGACGAGGTCCTCGAGGGCGACGATGCCGACGACGGTGCCGGTGGCGTCGACCACCCCGCCCAGGTGGGAGCTGGTGCGGCGCAGCAGCGCGAGGGCGTCGTCGAGTGCGCTGGTGAGCGCGACCTGCGGCAGTTCCCGCACCTCCGCGGGCGGGATCACCGTGTCGGGTCCGGCGTTCTCGTCGCGCACCAGCTCCAGCACGTCCTTGATGTGCAGGTAGCCGGTGACCTTCCCGGTCGGGTCGAGGGTCGGGTAGCGGGAGAAGCCGGTGTCGATGACGGCCTGTTCGAGCACCCCGAGGGTGGTGCCGCCGGCGGTGATCGGCACGGTCCGTACCCGGTCGATGGGGATCATCACCTCGGTGACGGTGCGGCCGCTGGTTTCCAGGGCCTGGGTGAGGCGGCGGTGTTCCTCCTCGTCGAGCAGCCCTTCGGAGCGGGATTCGCCGATCATCTCCGACAGTTCGATGGCGGTGACGGTGACCTCGAGTTCGTCCTTCGGTTCGACCCGCATCAGCCGCAGGGACAGGTTGGCGCACAGGTTGTAGAACGCGATGAGCGGCTTGGCCAGGCGCATGAACAGCAGGTGCACCGGGACGAGGAGCATCGCGGTGCGTTCCGGTCCGGCGATCGCGATGTTCTTGGGCACCATCTCGCCGAGCAGGATGTGCAGGATCACCACGAGCGCGAGCGCGACGGTGAACGCGAGGGGATGCAGCAGCGAGTCCGGCAGGCCGGCCGCGTGCAGCGGCGCCTCGATCAGGTGCGCGATCGCCGGTTCGCCGACGCGGCCGAGCAGGATCGAGCAGATGGTGATGCCCAGCTGGGATCCGGCGAGCATCAGCGACAGGTGTTCCCCGGCGTCGATGACGGTCGCGGCGCGTTTCTTGCCCTGGGCGACGAGCGATTCGAGCCGGTCGCGGCGGGCGGTGATGAGCGCGAATTCGGCGCCGACGAAGAAGGCGTTGCCGGCGAGGAGCACCACGGTGAGCAGGACACCGAGCAGGTCGTTCATCGCTGCTCTCCGTTCGTGTGCGCGACCGGGTCGGTGTGGTCCGCGGCGCCACCGTCGGTGTCGTGCGTCTCGGGGGCCGCGTCGGGGTCGGTGTCCGCGGGGACCGGGGTCAGCAGGATCCGGTCGATGCGGTGTCCGTCCATCGCCAGGATCCTGGCGAGCCAGCGTTCGGTGTGGTCGCCGGGACGCGCCGGGAGCAGCATCTCGTCGCCGGTGTCGGGGATGCGGCCGAGTTCGTCGAGGATCAGGCCGCCGATGGTTTCGTAGTCGCCGTCGGGGGCGTGGTAGCCGGTGAGGCCGGCGATCTCGTCGATGCGCAGCAGCCCGGAGCAGGACCAGCCGTCGTCGAGTTGCCGGGCGTCGGGTTCGGGTTCGTCGTGTTCGTCGCGGACGTCGCCGACGATCTCCTCGATGAGGTCCTCCATGGTGATGATGCCGGCGGTGCCGCCGTATTCGTCGACGACGAGCGCGACCTGCATGCCGTCGGCGCGGACGCGTTCCATCACCTCGTCGCCGTCGAGGGTCGACGGCACGATCGGCACCTGCCGGGCGAGGGTGCGCAGCGGGGTGTGGGCGCGGCGCGGACCCGGAACGGTGAAGGCGTGTTTGACGTGCACGACCCCGAGGGTGGCGTCGAGGTCGCCGTCGACGACGGGGAACCGCGAGTAGCCGGTGCGGTCGGACAGGTCGATCAGGTCCAGCACGGTGTCGTGCTGGTCGAGGCATTCGATGGTCACCCGCGGGGTCATCAGGTCCTCGGCGGTGCGGTCGCCGAACCGTAGGGAGCGGTCGACGAGCAACGCGGTGCGTTCGTCCAGGGCACCGCTTTCCGCGGAGGCGCGGACCAGGGAGCCGAGTTCCTGCGGGGACCGCGCCGAGCGCAGTTCCTCGGCGGGTTCGATGCCGAGCCGCCGCACCACCCAGTTCGCGGAGCCGTTCAGGCCGTGGATGGCCCACTTGAATACGAGCGAGAACGCGACCTGCAGTCCCGCGGTGGCGCGGGCGGTGCCGAGCGGGTGGGCGATGGCCAGGTTCTTCGGCACCAACTCCCCGAAGATCATCGAGAAGGAGGTGGCGAGGATCAGGGCGAGGGCGAGGGAGATGCCGGAGGCGGTGGATTCGCTCAGGCCCACGGCCTGCAACAGCGGGTTCAGGAACCGCGCCAGCACCGGTTCGGCGAGGTAGCCGGTGATCAGGGTGGTGATGGTGATGCCCAGCTGGGCGCCGGACAGCTGGAACGAGAGGGTGCGGTGGGCGTGCTGCACCTGGCGGGCGCGGCGGTCACCGTCCCGGGCGTGGGCGTCGACGGTGCTGCGTTCGAGCGCGGTCAGGGAGAATTCGGCGGCCACGAACAGGGCCGTGCCGACGGTCAGCGCAACGAAGCCGACCAGGGAAAGTATGGACAGCAGAACGGACATCAGGGCCGCTCCTGCCGGGTTTCGGTTCCGCCGGGTCTGTCACCCGGCTCGCTAGAGGAGCCCTCCGAACCGGCGGAATCGGAGTCCGCGTCGGCCGTGACGACCGGGGATAGTGCCGTGCTGGTGATAGTGGGTGCCGTGGGCACCTGGTTCCTCTCGTCGGGCTCGGCCGCGCGGTCGCCGCGCGCCGAGCGTGGTCGGATGGGGCACCATTCTACTGGGCGATGTCCGGATCGGTCGCGTCGTGCGGGTGCGCGGCGGTGTCGGGGGTGTGGTGCGCCTGGTCGCGGGACAGGGCGACGGTGGTGGCGAGCATGACGACGACGGACGCGACGACCAGCGCCAGGCCGGGGCCGTCGACCCGCAGCCGTTCCCCGAGCACGGTCATGCCGAGGAACGCCGCGGCGAGGGGTTCGCCGATGGTCAGGGCGGGCAGGGATGCGCCGAGCGCCCCGGCCTGGAAGGCGAGTTGCTGCAGGTAGCCGCCGGTGAGACCGGCGGTGACCAGCGCCCAGGTCTGCCAGGAGCCGGCGACCGTGCCGAGGCCGTGTTCGAACAGGTCGGTGACGTGTTTGGTGAACACGACGGCGACGCCGAAGAGGATGCCGCCGGCCGACCCGAGAAGCAGCGCCCGGGTGGGGGCGCCGACCGGGAGCGCGGCGGCGCCGACGGTCGCGGCCGCGACCGCCAGGACCGTGCCGAGCGGCAGCGCCCAGTGCCGGGCGGCCGCGTCGAGCGCGCCTTCGGTGGGGTTGCCGACGACGAGGAACACCGCCAGGGACACGCACAGGGCGGCGGCGAGCAGCCAGGTGCTGCGGCCGATGCGGCGGCCGCCGGCGAGCGCGGACATCGGCAGCGCGAACAGCAGCGAGGTCACGAGCAGGGGTTGGACGAGCAGGATCGCGCCGAGCGCCAGCGCGGCGACCTGCAGCAGGTAGCCGCCGCCGTCGCCGAGGATGCCGGCCCACCAGCGGGGGCTGCGCAGCAGCCCGCCCAGCAGGGACCGGTCGCCGGGGACGGCGGCGGCGGAGCGCTGCTGGGCGACGCTGGCGGCGGCGAACAGCACCGCGGCGGCGAGGGCGCACGCCGCCGAGGCCGCCGCGGTGCCGGTCATGTGCGGGTCAGGCGTCGACTTCGCTGCGGTCGCCGCTCCAGAGGGTGTGGAACTTGCCGGGCCGGTCGGTGCGCTCGTAGGTGTGGGCACCGAAGAAGTCGCGCTGGCCCTGGGTGAGGGCGGCGGGCAGGCGTTCGGCGCGCAGGCCGTCGTAGTAGGACAGGGACGAGGCGAACGCCGGGATCGGGATGCCGAGCTGGGTGGCGGTGACCACGACGCGGCGCCAGCTGTCGATGCCCGCCTCGATGGCGTCCCGGAAGTAGGGGGCCAGGATCAGGCTGGGCAGGGCCGGGTCGGCGTCGTAGGCCTCCTTGATGCGGTTGAGGAACTGGGCGCGGATGATGCAGCCGCCGCGCCAGATGGTGGCCAGTGCCGCGCGGTCGACGTTCCAGCCGTATTCGGCGCTGCCGGCGGCGATCTGGTCGAAGCCCTGGGCGTAGGCGACGATCTTCGAGGCGTACAGGGCGGCGCGGATGTCCTCGGTGAACTGCGCGGCGTCGGTGGGGGCGGCGCCGAGGGTGCCGGCGGCCAGGCCGCGGGCGGCGGCCCGCTGGTCGCGGGAGCCGGACAGGGCGCGGGCGAAGACGGCCTCGGCGATGCCGGTGACCGGGACGCCGAGGTCGAGGGCGGCCTTGACGGTCCAGCGTCCGGTGCCCTTCTGTTCGGCGGCGTCGACGATGACGTCGACGAGGGGTTTGCCGGTGGCGGCGTCGGTCTGGCGGAGCACGTCGGCGGTGATCTCGATGAGGTAGGACTCGAGGGTGCCGGTGTTCCAGTCGGCGAAGACGTCGGCGATCTGTCCGGCGTCGTAGCCGAGCGCGTCGCGCAGCAGGTGGTAGGCCTCGCCGATGAGCTGCATGTCGGCGTATTCGATGCCGTTGTGGACCATCTTGACGAAGTGTCCGGCGCCGTCGGGGCCGATGTGGGTGCAGCAGGGGGTGCCGTCGACCTGGGCGGCGATCTTCTCGAGCAGCGGGCCGACGGCGGCATAGGATTCGGCGGGGCCGCCGGGCATGATGGACGGGCCGTTGAGGGCTCCTTCCTCGCCGCCGGAGATGCCGGCGCCGACGAAGTGCAGGCCGCGGGCGCGCAGTTCGGCTTCGCGGCGGATGGTGTCGGTGTAGAGGGCGTTGCCGCCGTCGATGATGATGTCGCCGGGTTCCATGGCGTCCGCGAGCTCGCCGATGACCGCGTCGGTGGCGTCGCCGGCCTTGACCATGATCAGGACGCGTCGGGGCTTCTCCAGCGCGGTGACGAACTCCTCGACGGTCTCGGTGCGCACGAAGTCGCCGTCGCCGCCGTGCTCGGCGAGCAGCGCGTCGGTCTTGGCGATGCTGCGGTTGTGCAGGGCGACGGTGTACCCGTTGCGGGCGAAGTTGCGGGCGATGTTCGATCCCATGACGGCCAGGCCGGTGACGCCGATCTGGGCGCGGGGCGTTGCGGGGGTTGCGGAGTCTTCGACGGTCATGGATACAGCTTCCCCTGTCACCTGCCGGTGCGGAGATCGGGGTCGCGCGTTTCCGAATGTGACCTACGTCACTATCGGCGGGGGGGTCACCAGGAACGCAGCAGGCGTTCGACCTCGACGAGCCAGGGCACCGCGACCGCGAGGGTGGGGATCACGAGGATCGCGGCGGCGGCGATGTAGGCGACGGCGGCGGTGCGGGTGTCGCCGCCCGGTCCGGCGAGCCGCTGGACGCGCAGCAGCGTGGAGGGACCGCCGACGGCCATCGCGCCGTTCGGGGTGCGGGATTCGGCGCAGGTGACGAGGGCGCGGGCCAGCGGGACGGGCCCGGTGGCGCGGACGGCCGAGTCGTCGGCGAGCATCTCGATGAGCAGCTGCACCGAGCCGAGCGCCGAGCCGGAACGCACCCAGCGGGGGAACGCCTCGTAGACGGCGGTGAAGGCCTCGAGGACGAGGTCGTGCCGGGCCCGCAGGTGGGAGTGCTCGTGGCTGAGCACGGCGCGCAGTTCGGTGTCGTCGAGGTGATCGAGGGTGCCTTCGCTGAGCACCACCCGGTGCCGCAACCCGGGCAGGCAGTAGGCGATGGGGTCGGCGCTGTCGAGGATGCGCACGTGCGGGAGCTGGCGGATCGCGGCGCCGCTTTCGCGGCGGTCGAGCAGGTCGACGAGGGTGCGGTGCCGGGAGCGGCGGCGGCGGGTGCGCACCGCCACCCGCAGCGTGGAGTACATCAGCCGGGCGCCGATGAGCACGGTCGCGGTGAACACGAGCACGTAGGTGAGCCACAGCGGCAGCCCGAGCACGTCGATCTCGCGGAGCGGTTCGGTGGTGGGCCGCCCGTCCTCGCCGGGGACGAGTAGCAGCGCCGCGATGGCGAGGCCGGAGCTGAACGCGGACAGGACCGCGGCGAGCGCGACCGCCTGCCACAGCACCAGGGCGGCGCGGGGCGTGCGGTACGGCCAGGTCGCTCTGCTCAGCAGCGCCGGGACGGGGCCGGCGAGGAACAGCGCGAGGATGCCGAAGACCAGCGCGGTGGTCGCGTTCATGGCATCCAGTGTGTCAGCTCGTGCGGCCGTCGTGCTCGGGGGTCGTGGACGTGTCGGCTTCCTTGGCTTCGAGGGCGGCCAGCGCTTCGCGCAGAGCTGCGGCTTCGTCGGCGCCGACGCGGCCGACGAAGTGGACGAGTGCGGCGGTGCGGCCGCGGCTGTCGGCTTGGTCGAGGGCGTCGACCATGAGTCCGGCGACGAGTTCTTCCCGGCCGTGCACCGGCAGGTAGCGGTGGGCACGGTCGTCGCGCTGCTGGATGACCAGATTCTTCTTCGCGAGTCGTTGCAGGACGGTCATGACCGTGGTGTACGCGAGGGACCGTCGACTGGACAGGGCCTCGTGGACCTGCCGCACCGTCTGGGGTTCGGTGGAAGCCCAGAGGTGGTCCATCACTGCTCGCTCGAGTTCGCCGAGTGCTGCCATGCAACGATTCTACGGACTCTCTCCGACGCTGTGCGTACTACCCCTAGTCGTAGGGTCTTTGGTCCTGGTCGCCCGGCGTGTCGCGGCCCTTCACCCCGGGCCGGTCCGCGCCGCCGACGGTGCCGTAGACGTGCCGCGCGCCGATCGGCACGATCAACGGCCGCCCGGACACCGGGTCGTCGATGACGGCGGCGTCGAGGCCGAACACCTCGCGCAGCAACTCGACGGAGATCACCTCGGCGGGGGCGCCGGCGGCGACGATGCGCCCGGCCTTCATCACGACGAGGTGATCGCTGTAGCGCACCGCGAGGTTCAGATCGTGCAGCACCATCACCACGGTGCGGCCCAGTTCGCTGTGCAGCCGGTCGACGAGGTCGAGCACCTCCACCGAGTGCGCGAGGTCGAGGTAGGTGGTGGGTTCGTCCAGCAGCAGGATGTCGGTGCCCTGCGCCAGCGCCATCGAGATCCAGGCGCGTTGCCGCTGCCCGCCGGACAGTTCGTCGACGGGCCGGTCGGCGAGGTCGGCGATGCCGGTCTGTTCCAGCGCGACCCCGACCTCCTGCTCGTCGTCGGAGGACCACTGCCGCAGCCAGGACTGGTGCGGGTGCCGGCCGCGGGAGACCAGGTCGGCGACGGTCAGGCCCTCGGGGGCGACGGGGGCCTGCGGCAGCATGCCGAGCACCCGGGCGACCTCGCGGGTGCGCATCGAGGTGATGACCTGGCCGTCGAGCAGCACGCTGCCGGCGCGGGGCCGCAGCAACCGGCTCAGCGCCCGCAGCAGCGTGGACTTGCCGCAGCCGTTGGGACCGATGACGGTGGTGACGACGCCGGTGGGCACGATCAGGTCGAGATCGTCGACGATGAGCCGGTCGCCGTAGCCGAGGGACAGGTGCTCGGCGATGAGCCGCGGGTCGGCGGTGGCCGCCGCGCCGGGGTCGGTCGGGGCGAACGTCGTGGTGTCGGTCACGCGGAAACCTTCCGGTTGGAGCGCACGAGGAGGTAGAGCAGGAACGGGCCGCCGAGGGCGGAGGTGACCAGCCCGACGGGCAGGGCGACCGGCAGGACGGTGCGGGCGATGATGTCGGAGCCGACGACGAGCACCGCCCCGGTGAGGGCCGAGGCGACGATCGGGGGGCCGTCGGCGCGCACGAGACGCACCGCGAGCTGGGGGGCGGCCAGGGCGACGAAGCCGATGGGTCCGGCCGCGGCGGTGGCGATACCGGCCAGGCCGCACGCGGCGGCGAGCAGCAGGCCCTGCTGGGTCTGCAGCCGGATGCCGAGGGAGCGGGCGGTGTCGTCGCCGAGGCGCAGGGCAGCGACGGTGAACCCGGCGATCAGCGTCCAGGTGCCGATCACCGCCAGGGCGATGCCGGCCGGCACCACCTGGCTCCAGGCGGCGCCGTTGAGGGAGCCGGTGAGCCAGACCTGGGCGCGGGCGACGTCGTTGATGTCGGCGGAGACGAGCATCCAGTTGGTCAGCGCGATGAGCATGGCGTTGGCGCCGATGCCGATGAGCACCAGCCGGAAGCCCTCGACGCCGTTGCGCCAGGCCAGCAGGTAGATCACGAACGCGGTGAGCAGGCCGCCGAGCAGCGCGGCCAGCGGCAGGCCCAGACCGGCGAGGAGCCCGACGATCGAGCCGCCGCCGGTCACCACGATCAGGGCGACGGCCGCGGCGCCGGCACCGGCGGTGATGCCGAGGATGTCGGGGCTGGCCAGCGGGTTGCGCGAGAGCGACTGGGTGATCGCGCCGGCCACCGCGAGGGCCGCGCCGACGACGACGGCGCCGATGCCGCGGGGCAGCCGCAGATCCAGCACGATGAACCGGTCCAGGCGTGCGCCGCCGCCGGCGAGCACGTCGAGCACCTGCGGCACCGACAGCGGGTAGTCGCCGCGGCCGAGGCTCACGCACAGCAGCAGGAAGGCGGCGACGGCGAGCGCCGCACACACCAGCAGGTGCCGGCCGCGCCACACCAGCGACACGGGACCGATCCGCAGGGCCGGGCGGGACGGGATCGCGGCGGAGACCTGCACCAGGCGGCGGGGGCGCCGCTCCGGGGCCTCCAGGGTGGTCGAGTCGGTCACAGGGACACCAGCTTCCGTCGGCGGACCAGGGCGATGAAGAACGGTGCGCCGATCAGGGCGAGCACGATACCGACCTGCAGCTCGCCGGGGCGCACGACGATACGGCCGATCACGTCGGCGAGCAGCAGCAGGATTCCGCCGAGCAGGCCCGCGTAGGGCACCAGCCAGCGGTAATCGGGTCCGGTGATGGCGCGGGCGATGTGCGGGACGATCAGCCCGATGAACGCGATCGGGCCGCACGCGGCGGTGGCGGCGCCGGTGAGCAGGGTGATCGCGACGATGCCGACGGTGCGGCTGACCGCGACGTTGGTGCCGAGCGAGCGGGCCACGTCCTCGCCGAGGCCGAGCACGTTGAGGCCGGGGGTACTCGCGAGGGCGATGACCACGCCGGCGGCCAGGAACGGCAGCACCTGCCACAGCACGTCGGTGCCGCGGCCGGCGACCGAGCCGACCACCCAGAAGCGGAACCCGTCGAGGGTGGTCTGGTCGAGCAGCACCACCGTGTTGGTCATGGCCTGCAGGAAGAACGCGACGGCGGCCCCGGCCAGCGCCAGGCTCAGCGGGCTGGCCTTGCCGCCGCCGATGGACGCGAACCCGAAGACGGTGACCGCGGCGAGCAGGGCGCCGGCGAACGCGAACCACAGGTACTGCGACGGGGTGGTCATCCCGAACAGGTAGATCGAGAGCACCACGAGGAACGCGGCGCCGGCGTTGATGCCGAGCAGGCCGGGGTCGGCGAGCGGGTTGCGGGTGTGCCCCTGGATGAGGGCACCGGCGATGCCGAGGGCGATCCCGACGACCAGACCGAGCACGGTGCGGGGGATGCGCAGGCTGTGCACGATCAGGTCGGTCTCGGAGCCGTCGTTGACGGTCAGCGCGTGCAGGACCTCGGCGAAGGTCATCGGGCGGGCGCCGATGGAGATGCTGGCCAGCAACACGAAACCGAGCAGCACGATCAGCGCGGCCAGACCGAGCAGGCGGCGGCGCCGCAGCCCGGCGACGCTGCTGTCCGGGGGGAGCGGGGCGAAGCCGTCGGCGGCGGCGATCTTGTCGGTGACCACCTCGGTGTCGCGGCGCAGCAGCGCGCGCCGGGTGCCGACCGGGGCGCCGGTGGCGGCGTCGCGGGTGACCAGGCCGGTCCACTGCTTGCCGAGGCTGCTGCCGGTGTGGCCCTCGCGGCGGCCGTTGTTCCACAGCCAGAATCCGGCGGCGGCGGCGACGGCGGCGAACCCGAAGACGATGCGGTCGGTCTGGCCGCCGCCGTTCGCGTCGGCGAGGGTGTCGACGAGCAGCGCGCCGATCACCAGCGGCACGGCGAGCAGGGCGGCGTCGAGCGCGGTGGCGGTCACGCGCCGCGCGGGGCTCGCCGGGGGGCCCGGATCGGGCAGGACCGGTGAGTCTCCCGGGTGTCGGATCGTGGTCACGGGCGGGGTGCTCCTCGGGATCGGTGCCTGCCGGGGACGCGGACGAGGTCCGCGGAGAGACGTACGGAGAGTTAGGTTACGGAATCCTATCTATCCCGTCTCCTGGGGAGTTGCGCAACCACCCCACACATGCCAAGGTTAGGCTCACCTAATCAAGCCGTGGGGTATGGAACCGCGGTGCTGCTTGCCGATCAGGAGGTGTGTGGGTGTCGACTCTGCTGCTGACCCGTCCCGAGGTCCCGGAAATCTGTGCGGTCCCGGGGTCCGCGTTCGACGACACGCGCACCCGGCTGCGCGCGCTGGCGCCGGACGCCCCCCGCGTCTACGCCGTCGCCCGCGTCGACGAGGAACCCCGCCGCCGTTGGTGGCGCCTGGCCGGCGAGGACCGGGCCCAGCGTGTCGACCTGCTCTACCGCCGCGTGCTCGACGACGTCGAGGATCCGCGCATCGCCGTCGAGCAGGTCGCCGGGGCGCTGATCCACGTGGTCGTCGGGCGGGTGCTGGCACCGGTCGTCCTCGACGGGCGCGCCTGGGATCCCGGCCTGGAGAACCTGTGGATCCACCAGGACAGCGACGGCGGCATCGACTGGGCCGGCGTCGCCGACGACACCCTGCGGGTGCTGCCCGGCGATCCCGCCGAGGGCACCCGCGGCGTGGTGGTGCTGCCGTGCGAACAGGCCCTCGCGATCTGGACGGCGCACCGCGCCGTGACCGCCCTGTCCACGGTGCACCGGACCCTGCAGGGCTGCGCGCCGCTCGACGGCGCCCGGTTCTGGGCGCTGGTCGGCCGGGCGGTCGTCACCGGCGCCGCGCAGCTGCCGATGCTCGCCGCGTCGTCGCGGCGGGTCTCCGCGCGCCGCGGCCAGCAGCTGCTCGACGCGTTCGTTTCCGCAGGGTTTCCCGTCCGAGGCCTTGCCTGATTAGGGCAGCCTTCCCTACAATCATCGTCGTCACCTACTGTCGGACCGCGCCGGAGTCCTGAGGGCTGCAGAGACTCCCGGTCCTTCCCACGGCGGGCCCCGCATCACCGCGGGGCCCGCCGGATCCTTTTCCGGGCCCGCACCGCCCGCGCGTCCCGGCGGCGGCGCGCCCCGGCGGGCGCCTACCATCCGACAGGACAGGGCGGTAACGCCCGGACAGCCGAGACGACGGAGACTTCATGACCAAGCAACTCAGCCCCGATCCCGCCGCCACCACCGACGCCAACAACGTCGGCTTCGGTACCGCGCTCGGGCTCGAATTCGTCGAAACCGGCCCGGATCGGGTGGTGGCGCGCTGGACGGTGACCCCGAGCCACCACCAGCCCTACGGCATCGTGCACGGCGGGGTGTACTGCGCGGTCATCGAAACGGTCGCGAGCATCGCCGGTGCCCTGTGGTTCGGCGACCGCGGCAACGTCGTCGGTGTCAACAACAACACCGACTTCCTGCGCGCCACCCGCGAGGGCGTGCTCACCGCGACCGGCACCCCGCTGCAGCGTGGCCGCACCCAGCAGCTGTGGCAGGTCGCGATCACCGACGAGCAGGACCGCACGGTCGCGCACGGGCAGGTGCGCCTGGCCAACATCACCGACGCCGACCGCATCGGCCACTAGAGCTATCGGCCACTAGAACTACGGTCCGCCGGCTCGGGCACCCGGTGCCGCCGCGATCAGGTCCGCGGCCGTGACACCGGGAACGTACTGCATCGTGATCCACAAACGCCCGTGCTCGCGCCCGCGG